>JAPOOH010000473.1 GCA_026713505.1 Chloroflexota bacterium
CGGGAGAAATATCTTTAAAGGCTGGGATCAATTCAGCGTTGCCGTCCTGGTCCAGGTTGACACTGACCGATACACCTTCCGGTTCTGTGGCATCGAGTGTATCGAAATGACGCAGGTCAATTTCCAGCCCGGCGTCCTTTGCTTTTTGAAGTTTAGAAATGGCTATCAGATTAGCGTACTCATTCCGCTCCTGGGTAATCATTGCCTCGTGCTTCAGTACAGCATCAAACGCTATCCATTGTTCTTCGTTGGGCAAGTAAACTTCAGTTTCCGTCAGGTAGAGCAATGGACCTTTCAAGTTAAAGTGTTGAATCTTATTCCCCAGCAGGTCAACCAGCTTTAACTGAAGCTGGAAATTGTTGCTTGTGGTATGACCGGCGACATCAAGTTCAAACCTGCCTGGCCAAGGGTCCGGAATCTGAAGTAGGCGTCGAAAAGTATCCTCCAACCGAACCGCATCACCCGTCTCAATCAAAAAACCGTTTGCTATCAACTCCGCCAGCCCCTGTTCTTGCAACATCTGCAAGTGTATGAACTGGTTCAGCCGACCCGGGTCTCCCTGGCCATTCTTACACTGCTCAAAACAATCACCAGGCAATGTTAGTAGCAGGCCATCACTATCCGAGGAAATTTCAAAGAACTGTTTTTCGCCATACCTGGCAACTGTCTCTCCTACTCGATCCCAAAGATTCATCTACCGGCTGATTCCATATTCATACCGGAATCTACGATAATCTGACATCTCGAGAACTTGTTCCGGATCTACTTTGATCCCCAGTTTTCTAAATTGCGCTAGAATCTTTCCTTGCCAGAACCCATTATGCGTTGTATACCAAGTATCATCATTCTGAGACAACCTGTTCCATACGGTGCTTTTATTTAGATCATATAATTCCCTTTTTCGAAAAACAGACTGTTCGTAGTTATTTGGTGCTGAATTTTCAGGAATTCCTGTGTAAATCCAAAAACGATGATTATGCGAACCCTCAACGATATGGGCGCGATCGAGCTTCAGATAAATTATAGATGTGTTCGGATCAGTCAACCGTGCATAGTTTGGCAACATTTCCTGTTTATAGTTTCTACGAAGGTAATAATGCGCTTCTCTACTGATGAACAATCTTGAGCTACGTATAAGATTTTGCTTCAGCAATCCCTCTAAAAACAGACGTCTTTTCGGAAACATTCTAGCTAAAGCATCATCATCACTTCGTGCAGCAAAATTTTCCAGAACTTCCAGGAATAACTTGAGATCAAAACCACTTAATCTTTCATATACCAGATCGATGATTGCGGCTGGGACTTGTGCCCACCATTTTCTATAACGCTCGTCTGTGCGGGGAATTCGTGGGTCTCCGGCAATACTCAGTATGGTTTGTAACCAATGTTCCGGCAACTCGATACGTCTACCAATGGCGTTATTGACCAGAGCCTCAATTGCCGAATGTCCCAGAAGTCGTTCTTCATACGGCATCTCAGATACATCAGCAGCGCGTACTTCATCCAAAATAGATCGTTCGGTAGATAAGTTTGGATCTAACGCATCAAGTTTCTTTAGGTAATAAAACCCTAGTGCTAACTCTTTAAATCTACCCTCGTATGTTTCGTCTATTCCGAGTTCCTTCATAGTGTCTGCGAGCTTATTTCCGTCAGCTTCTGCCTTTTCAACCACTTTCCTGTATCCCTTCCCGTGGAAAATGCGGTCTTTGTTAACACGAAGAGACGATATGACACCCACAGCTGTTTTATTGTTCAACTTGCTTAGTTGTTTCAGGATAAATTCAG
>JAPOOH010000409.1 GCA_026713505.1 Chloroflexota bacterium
ACCCTCGCAGCCCCTGCGCTCCGGCGAAACCAGCCTCCCGCTACAAGGAACAGGATGTCTCCGTCATTCCCGCACCGGCGGGAATCCCGGGTGGCCGGGCAGGTCACGCGGGGGGGGTCGGGGGTACGGCCTGCTCCCCTCTCCCGCTGGGGAGAGGGGCTGGGGGTGAGGGCTGCTCCCCTCTCCCGCTGGGAGAGGGGCTGGGGGTGAGGGCTGGAAGAGCGAGGGATGTATGGTCCCTTCCCTTGAACCACGCGCCCCCTACCCGCCCCTGACGTACGGCTCCGCCAGCATGAGCGACGCAAGCGTCTTCGCATCGTTCAGTTCGCCTGCCCTCGCGAGACGCACCGCCTCGTCGAACGGCACGCGCTCCAGCGTTATGCGCTCGTCGTCGTCCGGCGCGAGCGGGTTGGAGAACAGCCCCCGCGCAAGGAAGGAGTGCAGCCGCTCTGTCATGGAGCCCGGCGAGGCGAAGAAGTTGCCGAGCGCCACCAGCTCCGTGGCATCCAGCCCCGTCTCTTCGCGAAGCTCGCGGCGCGCGGCGTCGACGGGCGGTTCGTCGCCCTCGATCACGCCCGCTGGGAGTTCCAGCAACTCCCGGCCGGCGGCGTTCCGGTACTGGCGCACCAGCACCACTTCGCCGTTCTCGTCCAGCGGCAGGATGGCGACCGAATCGGGGTGGTAGAGCGTGTCGCGCACCGTTTCGGTGCCGTCCGGCAGCACCAGCCGTTCGATGCGCAACATCGAGCGCCGGCCGGTCAGCTGGCCGTGCACCGCAAGCACGCGCACTGCGTCGTCAGCCAAGGCGCGCCTCTTCCGCGGCCAGTCGCCGCGCGATGTGCACGGACTGCTCCGCGCCGCGACGCAGCCGGTACACCAGCGTTTCGTAGAAGCGGTCCGGCGAGCCCGCGCGCAGGAACCGCGCACGGTACGGGCTGCGCGTCACCGTCACCGTATCGTCCTTGCTCATCGGCACGTCCACGAACCCGTCCGCCGTCATGATGGCGTCGTGGTCGCTCTTAATCGTCAGCTCCACCGACGAGTCCTCCGGCACGACCACGGGTGCGTCGAGGTCGCCGTGGGTGGCGACGGGCACGATCACCATGTCGCCGGACCCCGGGTAGAGTATCGGCCCGCCCGCAGCCAGCGCATACGCCGTGCTGCCGGTGGCCGTCGAGACGATGACGGCGTCAGCCTGGTACGTGGTGAGCTCGACGCCGTTGACGGCGACGCCGATGCGGGTGAGGTGCGCGATGCGGCCCCTCCCGACGACCACGTCGTTCAGGACGACGACCGGCTCGCCGGGACCGCCCGGTGCGCGCGCGACCGCCTGCACCATGCGGCGCTCGTCCGCCCACGTGAAGCCGCCCTCCAGGTACTCCGGCACGAGTTCCAGGGCATCGACGGCCTCGATCTCCGTGAGGAAGCCGAGACGGCCCAGGTTGACTCCAAGCAGCGGAACGTCGGCCTCGGCAGCCATGCGGGCGGCCCGCAGCAGCGTGCCGTCGCCGCCTACCGTGATCAGCGCCGTGGGCGCGAGCTCCGCCAGCGCGGCCTCGCCTCCGGCGGTGGAGAGCAGCGGCTGATGCGTGCCCAGCGCCCCCGCCAGCTCCTCGGCCAGTGGCCGCGCCTGCTCGGAGGCGGCGTTATACAGGATCGCTGTCCGGCTCGGGTCTATCTTCACGAAGTACCTCGCGGGCCATTATACGGGCTTACCCCTTCCGTCGTTCCCGCACCGGCGGGAGTCCCAGGTGGCCGCCAGGCCACACGTGCGCGGGCAGCGCACGCGGTGGGGTGGGGTGGGCGTGCCATGCCCGAACGGGAGGCTGCACAACCCGGCTATGAGGGACGAATTGGCCGGGGAGACGATTGCGACACCCGCCCCTTTCGCGATCGCAGCAGCACCGCGTACGCTGGTCGGTGACGGCGCAACGCCGGAGGTCGGCCTTCCTGGAGATGGCGGGACCGGCGGGAACGGCATGTTGCAGTTTGTTGCAGAAAGTGACAGCTGCTGGCGCTGTGTTCCGTTGGCGTGCCTCTGACGGCGCCGCGAACACGAGTGGAGCGGCCTGCACATCCCACAACACCCGTGACACAGACGCGGGAGGAGGGGCACCATCCGGGGTGGTCCGGGCGTACATAACGCAACAGGACAGGTCGCCGGCAGTGGAATGTCCCACGATGTCCCACAATGTCTCACCCTGGACAACGGAGGCGCGCCGCCCACGCCTGTGCGGGGGAGCGGCAGGAGCGTAAGCAGGGTGACAGCCCGGGTTAGAAGTCGCGGAGAGATGCCTCGGCTCCCGCTTCAGCAGGACAAGAGCCGCACGGCCGTGCCTATCCCGTCCATCCTGTCCATCGATGTTGATTCCCGGCTGCCCACACCGCCCGCCGGTTGTGTAGAATCGGCAGTGCGCCCCCGCGCGGCTGCGCACCCCGCAAGACCGAAGCCAGGAACAACCTCTTGTACGTCCGGAGCGAAGAGATGCCCCTCTATGAAGAGTTGAAGATATTCTCCGGCAACTCTAACCCCGCGCTCGCCGCCGAGGTCGCCGGCTATCTCGGCCTCCCCCTCAGCGAGTTGGAGGCCTTCAAGTTCAGTAACGACAACACCTTCGTCCGCATCAACGAGAACGTGCGCCAGCGCGACATCTTCCTCGTCCAGTCGTTCTCCGTCCCGGTCAACGACCACGTGATGGAGATGCTCATCATGATCGACGCCGCCAAGCGCGCGTCCGCGGGGCGCATAACCGCCGTCATCCCCTACTACGGGTACGGCCGCACCGACAAGAAGGACCAGCCCCGCGTGCCCATCACCGCGCGGCTCATCGCGGATCTGCTCACCACCGCGGGCGCTGACCGCGTCCTCACCATGGACCTGCACGCCGGGCAGATCCAGGGCTTCTTCAACATCCCCGTCGACGAGCTCACCGCCATGCCCATCATCGTCGACGAGTTCGAGAAGATGGGGATCGACAACCCTGTCGTCGTCGCAGTGGACATCGGCATATCGAAGCGGGCGCGCGACATGGCGGAAGAACTGGGCGCGCCGCTCGCCATCATCGAGAAGCGCCGCACGGGGAACAACGACCACAGCGAACTGCTCAACATCATCGGTGAGGTGGAAGGGAAGACCGCCATCCTCATGGACGACGAGGTCGACACCGGCGGCACGATGGTGAATGCGGCGGTGGCGCTGCAGAACGCCGGCGTGAAGGCGGTCTACGCATCGTCCACGCACGCGGTGCTCTCCGGCGGCGCGGCGGGACGCCTGGATGGCAGCCCCATCCGGCAGTACGTCTGCACGAACAGCATCCCGATGCCCCCCGACAAGTTGAGCGACCACATGAACATCGTGTCCATCGCTCCGCTGCTCGGCGA
>JAPOOH010000484.1 GCA_026713505.1 Chloroflexota bacterium
AGAACCTGCAGCGGGTAGAGATATTCTGCCGGGCGTTCGAATCGCTGCCGTTCGACGACGATTCGGCGCGGCACTATGGGATCGTGAGGGCGCAGCTTCGCCGGGAAGGAAGGCCCATCGGCGGAAATGATCTCATGATCGCCTCCATTGCCATCGCCAATTCGCATGTGCTGGTGACCCGCCACGCGCGCGAGTTCTCGCGAGTCGCCGGTTTGGAAGTCGAACGCTGGTAGGTCGCAACCGGCATGGTGATCTCGCCGCGAACCCAAGCTTTCTGCGGCCGCGTGAGGCAAGATACGCGGAACTGGCGCATCCTGGCCTCGTCGGCAGGGCGGTCCCGAGTGCGCGATAACTGTCCTGCCGGCAGTGGGCGCACCACCAGTCCTTGCCAGAGCTCGCCTGGCGCAATATAATCCCCGTCGAATAGCTTGCCGACAATCACTGCCGCCTCTCTCGAAGCTGGGGTTCGCCGAGCCGCCCGCCCTGCTATCCCCGAGGGCAAACCTGGGAGCGAGGAACAGCTCCGCGCGGTCGAGGCGTTACTCGGTTCCGTCGTTGAGCCTCCCTGACACGAGAAACCCCGCCTGGGGGGCCGGACCCGGCTACCAGATGGTCTGGAGGTCCCCACGAACAATCAGGATGGCGGCCCGGTCTGGAGCGGCCGGGGGGCGATTCGTTGCAGCAGCGATGGCGACAGCCATGCCTCCCCAGGCCGGCTCACGGGGCCGCCAGGTAGCGGCGAATGCACCGATGAGGTCGATGTGCTCGATGTCGGGAGGCCGAGCGAGTTCTTGTCTGCGGCGACCTCGTGCCTGAGCGACCAGACACGTTCAGGTTGGCCGACCAGCAGTCATTCTTTGCCGACAACCTCCGGAAACCTGCGTATCGACCCTCTGCTGGCAATGATCGCGACGTTCGTGGCGATTGCGGTAGCTGGCATGCCTGGGCGGCTTGCAGCCCAGGCGGGTTCTGGCCCTGGGACGCGGCCCAACATCATGATCTTCCTGTCCGACGATATGGGTTGGGGGCAGCCTGGATTCAACGGCGGCATGGAGGTGGCAACGCCCAGCATGGACCGCATTGCCAACGAGGGTGTCACGCTGGCCCAGTTTTGCGTCCAGCCCGTGTGCTCGCCGACCCGCGCTTCCCTCCTCACTGGCCGCTATGCCTGGAAAAACGGTATGGAGCTTCGTCCGAGTGGCCAGTCGAGCCACGGCATGCTGCTCGACGAGCGCACGATTGCGGACGCCGTGCGCGATGCCGACTACGCGACCTGGATGGTCGGCAAGTGGCACCTCGGACACTGGCGCAGAGAGCACCTGCCCCTGCAGCGCGGGTTCGACCATCACTACGGACTCTATTCCCCGCAGATCGATTCCTTCACTCACACCCTCGGCCCCGCATTCGACTGGCACCGCAACGGACGGCCGGTGGTCGAATCCGGCTATTCGACGTTTCTCCTAGCCGACGAGGCAGTCCGGCTAATCGAGCGTCACGACGGCAGGCGCCCGTTCTTCTTGTATCTGCCGTTCAATGCTCCTCACGTCCCACATCAGGCGCCCGAGGAGTACCTCAAGAGATACCGTCACCTGGACAACGGCGAGCAACGTGCCCAGCTCAAGGCGATGGATGTCGCGATGGGACGGGTTATGGACGCGCTCGACATCAAGGGAGTGCTTGACGATACCTTGATCATGTTCCTGAACGACAACGGAGGAACGAGGAAAGCGGGCCGGAACAGACCCTACCGCGGGACGAAGGGGCAGTACTACGAGGGGGGCATTCGGGTTCCTGCCGTGCTCCGTTGGCCGGGCAATATACCGCCGGGGTCCCAGAGCGATGCGCTGCTCCACGTGGTGGACCTATTCACTACC
>JAPOOH010000410.1 GCA_026713505.1 Chloroflexota bacterium
AGCTCCTGGTCACGGGCGGCATCCTGATCTACATGGTGCCACGCTACGTGCTGAGCACCGGCGCGAAGTTCCTGGCGCGCAACTACTCCAACTTCCGCGTCTGGCAGGAAGAGGGCAACCCTGACGCCGAGCGCTTCAACCAGGCGATGCTCGTCGCCGTGCGCAACATCACCCCTGCGAACCAGACCGAGAACAGGCAGAGCCTGGAGCGATTCGCTCAGGGCAAGCTGGACATCGTCGGGGAAGACGCCAGGTACAGCCTCGTGCAGGCGAAGAACGAAGTCGACAGGTTCAGCGCGCTGCGCGTGGACTACGCCGACGTCCTGGAGGAGATCGCACGCACCGGCTACGAGACGAGGACCGAATGGCGGGACATGACCAGCCCGCCGTCAAACGACATCGTGGAACCTCTGATGCCGCCGCGCGTCGGGCACATGGGACTGATTATGTCCGGCGGCGGCGTGGGCGGTCTGGGCATCGGCCTGTCGAACGACGAGGAGGCCACGATATTCAGGGCCGCCTCCAAGAAGGTCGTGGACGTGCAGAAGGAGAACGAGTCCGGAACCGTGCAGCGGCTAACGGAGCGCATGACCAGCAGCGCGGTGACGCTGGACCCCTCCACGTGGGATTTCACCGACGACGTGCAGCTCGGGGAGTTCGTCGCGAAGTGGAGCAGGGAGCTTGCGGACTACCTTGCCGCGATAATGCCGCCAAAGTACAGTCCGAAGGCTCTGCGCGACCTGCTCGGACATGCTCCCGAATATCACCGGCTGCTCCGCAAGCCGATGCCCGGCAACGGGCAGCGACTGGCAATCGAGGGCGCGATGTTCTCACTGCTCTCCGGAGAGCACGGCACCACGGTGGTGGGTGAGATGGGCACCGGAAAGACATACATCAGCCTCGCGGCCTCCTATCTCGCGGGGCTTAGGCGGGTATTCGTGCTGTGCCCTCCTACTCTCGTCTGGAAGTGGGAGGACGAGATACTGAAGACCATCCCCGGCGCTCGGGTGTATGTCGTCGGGCGAAAGCCGGTCGGCCCCAAGGCGAAGAGTGAGTTCTACCGCCTGCACCGCAGCCCTCTCAAGCAGATTCGATGGCTGGAACGCAACTACGTCTGCCAGGATATCGACACCCCGGTGTATGCGATCTTCGCGCACAGCACGGCGAAGCTGAGCTACGGGCGCATCCCCGCCGTCCACTGGCGCTGGGGATACCGCCCGCAGCCGGAATACACCGAGACGACCGGCGAGCTGGTGCATCCGAAATGGCGGCCTTTCATCGAAGAGGTCGAGGTCCTGAAGGACGATGGCGACGACAACGGTGACGAGAAGCTCACGAAGGTTGTCAGGCGCAAGGTGCAGAGGATGTGCTGCACCGAGTGCGGGCAGCCGATACTGGTGGGCAAGGACGACGAACCTGCCGAGTGGGACTGGCTCGCCAGGCGCAGGCGCTTCTGCAACAGCCGCATCACCGTAGGGCGCACAGTGTTCAAGGACAACCTGGGCACGGACGCATACGGCACCGAGTCGCGAGAGTGCGGCGCTCCGCTGTGGCAGGCGCTCACAAACACCAGGGTGAGCGCGGTCGACACCGGATTCCCCACGCGCGGAGAGAAGCTCAAGCAGAAGGCGCTGAGAAAGTACCTGTACGCCAACAGCGTGGACTCCGAGGAGGCCCTCTCCTACCGTGGAATGGGATCGCTGTCACCTGACCATTCGCCCGACGAGTTCGCGGTGGCGGATGCCGGGGAGCGTGAGGTGTTCAAGACGAAGCAGGTCCCGCCGAGGCGTTACGACCTCGCGGAGTACGTCAAGCGGTACATGCCGGACTTCGCCCAGCTGGTGGTCAATGACGAGGTGCATCAGTTCAAGGCGGGAAACTCTGTGCAGGGCATGATGGCCCGTATGATGTCGGAGATAGTTCCGCAGAACATGAGCCTGACCGGAACGCTCATGGCCGGATACGCCCGGGACCTGTTCCACCTGCTCTGGGGCTTCGGCGGGCGCGGCATACGCCGCGACTTCGGACACGGCGAGGAGACTCGCTGGCGCAAC
>JAPOOH010000411.1 GCA_026713505.1 Chloroflexota bacterium
CACGCCCACGCCACTTCCGACGCCGACCCCGCTCCCTCCCCTGGCCCCAACGGTGCAGCAGCGCGGCACGGATACCGTGCTCGTGTCGTGGACCGCACCGACCGGTCCGCAGCCGGTGGCGGACTACGACTACCGCTATCGCCCGTACATCCACACGGCCTACTGGATAGAGGTGACGGACACAGAGCAGACCGCAACGCAGGTCGAGATCGACCGCCTGATGCCGGGAGCAACGTACGAGGTGCAGGTGCGTGCGGCGAACCAGGGTGGGGTGGGGGAGTGGTCCAGCTCCGGCAGGGCGCAAACACTGCCTCCGCCAACACCCACTCCGATACCCGGCGGGCAGCTTCTCATCTTCTCCGACCCCGGCCCCGGGGACGAGGTGACGTCGCTCCAGAACGCGGTCGCGCGCACCATCCTGGAGTACGGCTACGGCTACCAGACGCACTCGATACGCGGAACCGAGATGGAGTCGATACGGAACCTCGGCAACAGGATAACGAACGTGCACATGGGGGTGCGCCTGCCCAGGTACGAGTCGGTCCTCGCCGAGGCTGAGCGGGGAGGCAGTCTGCTGCGGCTCACGGCGAGCATCGACGGGGTATCGTCCCGGAGCGCGTTCCTGATCCCCCGTTACACGAAGACCGCGAACCCCGGACTCAACAGCGTGGAGGACCTGAGGCGGCCGGAGTCCCAGCGGGTCTTCGCTACCGCGAACAGCGACGGGAGGGCTGTGCTGATCACGTGCATCGTGGCGTGGGACTGCGAGCGCATCAACGAGAAGCAGGTGTACGGGTACGAGCTGGAGCAGTGGGTGCAGCTTGAGGTGCAGCACAACCCTGAAACGCTGTACAACCGGATACGGTCGGCCTTCGAGAACCAGCAGGACATCCTCTTCTACTACTGGTGGCCGTCGGCGCTGATAACGGAGGTGATCGAGCAGTTCGGGGGTTACTACCAGTTGACGGAGCCGGCGTGGGGGCAGAGTTGCTGGGACCGGCTGACCTCAGCCGTTTCGGCAGCCAACATAACCCAGGCGTGCGGCTATCAGTCCACGTCGACGATCAAGGTGGTGCGCAACGAGGTGCAGCAGGAGGCGCCGGAGGTGTTCGAGTTTCTCAAGAAGTGGAAACTGAGCGAGGCTGGAGTGAGAGACCTGCTTGGGACCAAGGCGCGGTTCCGCTTCTTCCTGCTGAACGAGCTCCAGTACCGGGAAGCCGCATTCGCGTGGCTGCTCGACTCGAACGAGTGGCACTCGTGGGTAGGGCCCGGTATCGCAGACAGGGTGGTCGACGGGATCCGGGGCTAGCCGCAGCCTCGCCTGTTCACCCAATCCTATCCTTCCCCCATCGAGGGGGAAGGGATCTGGCGCCGCGAGCGCAGTTGCGCGACTCGCGACTTGTTCAGCCCATCCCTAGCGCCCGATGAGGTCCTCGCCGGAGAGGTGCTCGACGGTGTGGCCGGTGTCGGCGAAGGTGCGGGTGACGCTCGTGGATGCGTAGACCCACATGATCTTCATCGGCACGTCGCCAGTGTTGCGGAAGCAGTGGGTGACGCCGCCGGGGATGAACGTGGCGTCGAAGAGGCCGACGGGCCTGACGACGCCGTCGATCTCACACTCGCCGGAGCCTTCGAGGACGGTGACCATCTCCTCGACGTTGTGCGAGTGCATGGGCACGTTCAAGCCAGGCGGGAAATGGCTGATGCCGGCGGTGAAGGCGTCGGTTCCGTCCGCGCCGCCGACAAGCGGGTAGGTCATGGCGCCGTTCCCCCGCGAGATCGGGGACTGCTCGCCGAACCGCATGTATTTGATCTCTGTCATTGGGAGCCTCCTCAGGGTGGTCAGAGAATCCGGAGCCTAGCCTCCGGCGGGGGCTCGCCCGGAGGCCGCCTGCGCACGGCTGAGGTAGTTTCGCTCAGTGGGCATGGGGGCGTCCGGCGGTATCGTCCGGTCGGCGTCGCGCAGCAAGCCTACGAGTTCTCTTGCGTCGCGCAAACTGGCACGGATGCCCTCCAATGGGACCTGGTCTTCGTAGAAATTCTGATGGTAGGAATCCATGGCGAGGAACTTCGTCCATAGCGCGTCGTTGCCGACGAAGCTGGCAACGTGGTGAGCGATGACAAAGGCGTCCGCATGGGTTTCGAAGTGCCAGTTGCGCGCCTTCGCAATCACCTTCAGTCCGTGGGCAGCCGCTCCCCACATCTTCTCGGAAGCCTGCAAGCGGTCTCCCGCTTCGATCATCCTCTCCGCGTGGTCCAGCAGCGCGTCGCGATGAACTGCATGGCTTTCGATGGGTTGCTTGCCAGTGGTGGTCATGGTCGGCCTCGGCGCTCATTGTAGCAGGTGATAGAGAACGGACGTGTCAATGCTCCCGTGTCACACCATGCCTTAGCGTTCGCCGACCTCGGTGACGACGTCTACGAGGGCGACGCGGCCGTTCTCGACGACCTCGCGCCTGGCGCGTTCGAGGGCGCCACGCAGGTCGGCTGGGTCCTCGACGGGGCCCTCAGCCCACGCGCCGAAGGAGCGCGCCATGCCTGCGAAGTCCACGTAAGGGTCGTCGATGTCGATGCCGATGGTGCGGTTCTCGATGGGTCTCCCGCGCACCTCCGCCATCAGGCCCTGGTGTCCGAGGTCGTTGCCGTAGGTACGGTTGTTGTACATGACGGCGAGCATGGGGATGCGGTGGTGCACGGCGGTCCAGACCGCGGCGGGGGTGAAGAGGAAGTCGCCGTCCGACTGGATGTTGACGGTGAGCCGTCCCTTGTCCCTGTTCGCGAGCGCAACGCCGAGCGCGTGGGGGA
>JAPOOH010000472.1 GCA_026713505.1 Chloroflexota bacterium
GGAAAGAGCATCGGATGCAAAGCGGCATGAACGTCTGGCTCGCGCGGCCCGACACGGACGAGCCGCGCCCCGCGGTGATGTGGCTGCACGAACGCTACGGTATCGTCCAGCATCCGAAGGACATGGCGGAGCGGCTCGCGGAGGTGGGCTACGTTGGTGTTTCGCCCGACCTCTTCCACCGCTTCGACGGCGACCTCGACGCGCTGGCTCGCGGCGAGGCACGCGTGACGATCCGCGACGACGAAGCGATCGACGACTTCGCCGAGGTTATCCGTTTCCTGCGGAGCCAGGACTACGTGCGCGGCGACAACATCGGCATCATCGGCGTCTGCCAGACGGGGCGTCAGCCCATCCTGTACGCGGCGCACCGGAACGACGTCGCCGCGGTCGTTGCGCTCTACGGCGGGGTTGACGGTCCGAACTGGCAGCCGACGCCGGAGCAGCCGGTGCCCATGAGCGAACTGATCGCGGCGACGGACTGTCCGGTGCTGGGTCAGTTCGGCGAGGCGGACCACGTCATGTCTGTCCAGAGCATGCTGGCGTGGCGCGACGCGTTCGAGCGGGCAGGGAAGAGCTACCGCATCCGCGTCTACCGGGACGCGCCGCATGGCTGGTTCAACGATACGATGCCGGGGCGGTACCGTCCGGAGCAGACCGCCGCTGCGTGGCGGGACATGCTTGCGTTCTTCGAGGAAGCGTTCGGCGCAGGCTGGGACAAGAGCCGCGTCACCTGGGACTTCGCGAGCGACATCTCGGTCGACTACGATTACACCAAGAACGTCCGGCTGGAATGAGCCGGCGCTAGAGCGGCTCGATGCTGATAGGGCCGTCCTCACGCACGTCCATGGCTACGTGGGAACCGATGAGCAGCCCCATCCCGATGAGCGGCTCCGGGCCCAACTCGTAGAGTGAAACGGCATAGCGCTCCCCGTCCCATATCGCGGTAGCGCGGTAGATGTTGCTTTCCTGCTTTTCACCATTGGCGAATATCACTGGCTCTTGGCGTGGGTTGGCCAGGCCGAGCCGTTCGATGGAGGAACGCGGGAGGCTTAAGGCTCCGGCAAAGCCCGTATCGAGGACCGCCTGGAACTGCTGCGGGGCGCCGCTTCTGTCCAGGACGGTTACGGGGACTACGGGAACGAGATTTCTGACCGCACCGCTAGCCATCCTTGTCCACCCGGAGCCCGCCGAAGGCTGCCACAGTCTGATAGCCGACACGCTTCCGCCAGATGAGGGCGTCCGGCTTGCGTTCGAGGAGCCGGTCTTCCGCTGGTATCTCGTCAAATGCGTCCGCGCACATCTCGTAGTCGCCTGTGCGAACGTCGACGACGAGCACTTTGCCCATGTGCTGGGGATAGACCTGCGGGCGTATCTTCTCCATGTAGATGGCGCGCCCGCGTGTGGCGACGCTCCGGCGCGCGAAGGGCAGTCTTATATTCACGCGGCCTCCTGAACCTTGCGGGTTGCGCCGAGTCTAGGACGGCGGGGCGCGAACGAGCAATGGCCGTGTGTCCGGTTCCATGATATCGGCGGGGATTCTGTCGACGACGCCCGGATTGCCTATAATGCGGGAAACCAAAGGAGGATGAGATATGGCGAACCCTCTCATCAGCGGGCCTGAGCCCAACGGAAGCGACATCTCGATAGACGCAGGCGACGCGCAGCTCGCGGCCTACGAGTCGAGGCCTGCGGCGGGGGGGGGGGGGGCCGGGGGCGCGGGCCTCCCCCCCAAACGCGGCCCCCGGCCGCCCCCGCGCGTGCGTGGGCGGGGGCGGCGTCCTCGCCTGCCGCCAGCACGGGCGCGCCGCC
>JAPOOH010000412.1 GCA_026713505.1 Chloroflexota bacterium
AGCCGCCAGGGCGTTGTCCGGCGTCCACACCGTGCTCACGGGCGACGACATCCCGGAGAACATGCGGTGGGGACGCCGCATCGTCGACGTGCCGGTGCTCGCGCAGGGCGAGGTGCGCTTCGTCGGCGAGCAGGTCGCAGCCGTAGTAGCGGACGACGAGGAGATCGCGCAGCGGGCGCTGGAGCTGATCGATGTCGACTACGAAGAGCTGCCCGCCGTCACCGACCCGGAGGAGGCGATGAAGAACGAGGTCCTCGTGAATCCCGACATGCACGGCTTCAAGGGCCTGCTGTACGAGGTGAGCGAGCCCACCAACGTCGTGGTCCACTTCGAGTGGAGCAAGGGCGACGTGGAGGCGGGTCTTCAGGAGGCGGACCTCGTCGTCGAGAACACGTACACGACGCCCTCCCAGCACCAGACGTACATGGAGGCGCACAACGCCACGGTGCGGGTCAACCCGGACGGCACGACGGAGGTCTGGACACCAGGCAAGGCGCCGTACGCGGTGCGCTCGCAGATCGCGGGCCCGCTGGGCGTCGAGCCGGATAGCATCGTCTTCCACCCGGTGACCATCGGCGGCGACTTCGGCGGCAAGGGCTCGCCGATGAACGTCGCGCTCGGCTACGTGCTCTCAAAGGCGGTCGACGGGAGGCCGGTGCGGATGGTGTTCGACTACGCTGAGGAGTTCCTGGCCGCGAACCCGCGCCATCACTCCAGGCTGCGCATGCGCACGGGCGTCAAGAAGGACGGCACGATCACGGCGCACGACGTCAGCATCGTGTTCGACAGCGGCGCGTACGCCGGGTTCAAGCCCGCGGGGCACCTGGGCGGCGCGAAGGCTGCGGGCGGACCTTACCGAACAGAAAACGCGCGCGTCGTGGAGGACATGGTCTACACGCACAACACGCCGTGCGGGCACATGCGAGGGCCCGGTGAGCCGCAGGCCGTCTTCGCCCTCGAATCGCACATCGACGAGGTCGCGAAGGCGCTCGGCATGGACGCGGTGCAGTTCCGCCTCATGAACCTGGTGGAGGACGGAGAGCCCACGGCGCTCGGCGACGTGTTCGTGGAGAACCGCGCGGCGGAGGCGCTCGAGGTCGCCGTTGAGGCGTCCGGCTACAACGCGCCGAAGGCGGCCGGCGTAGGACGCGGCGTCTCCGTCGGCGAGCGTCCGCCCGGCGGCGGCCGCATCAACTCGCAGGTGTCGATGGAGGCGGACGGCACCGTCCTCATCACCACTCCCCTGTTCGAGCAGGGCGCGGGAGCGTACACGGTGCTCCAGCAGGTGGTGGCGCAGGACCTGGGCCTCCCCGCCGACGCCGTCCGGATGGTCGTCGCCGACACGGGCCTGTTCGACAACGACCAGGGCGTGGGCGGCAGCCGCGTCACGAACCTCGGCACGGTCGCCACGCACGACGCCGTCGGCCAGGCGCAGGAAGAGCTGTTCAAGCTGGCGGCGGAGCTGCAGAACTGGCCTGAGGAGAAGCTGGAGGTGCGCGGGCAGATGCTCGTGCGGACGGACACCGGCGAGTCTCAGCCGTGGAGCAACCTCATCGCGCGCGTGGGCACACCCGTTGTCGGGCGCGGCGTCGCTTCGGGCGGCTACGAGAACCCGGTCACCGGCTACTGTGCGCAGGTCGCGGAGGTCGAAATCGACCAGGAGACGGGCCAGATACACCTGACAAAGCTCACGACGGTGCACGACACGGGCACCATCATCAACCCTATCGGCCACCAGGGACAGATCAACGGCGGGGCCATGATGGGCATCGGCTTCGGGCTGCAGGAAGAGCTGGTGCGGGAGAACGGCTTCGTCTCGACGCTGTCGTTCGCGGACTACAAGATCCCGAACATCGCCGACATCCCCGAACTGACGACGGTCGTGCTGGACACGCCGGGCAAGGGCGTGGGGCCGTACAACATCAAGGCCATCGGCGAGAGCCCCAACGCGCCGACCGCGGCGGCCATCACCAACGCCATCGCCGACGCCTGCGGCGTGCGCGTGCGGGACCTGCCGGCGACGGCGGAGAAGGTCTACGAGGCGTTGCAGAATGCGTAGCGAGAGGACGCTTGCCCGAGAGATTCCTCGGCTGCGCTGCGCTCCTCTCGGGATGACAAGGTGCGCGGCCCCACGCCGCAGGGCCCTCACCCTAACCCTCTCCCTCAGGAGAGGGGACCAGGCCGCGATCCCAGCCAGGGGGCTGCGGGGGTCCTGCCTGCGCAGGAACGACGGAGTGAGGGCAGGAACGACGGAAGAGATGTATGGATGAGCTACGACCCATAGGAGAGGTTGCGCGGGGCCTCGGCATCGCGCCCAAGCACCTCATCCCGTTCGGCGACACGAAGGCGAAAGTGTTGCTGGAGGCGATGCGGCCTGAGCAGAAGGGCAAGCTCATCGTCGTGACGGGCGTAAACCCAACGCCCGCGGGCGAGGGCAAGACGACCACGTGCGTCGGTCTCACGCAGGGGCTGGGCAAGATCGGCAAGAGCGTCGTCACCACGCTGCGCGAGCCGTCGCTCGGCCCGATATTCGGGATCAAGGGCGGCGGCACCGGAGGCGGGATGGCACGCGTCATCCCGGAGGACGAGATCAACGTCCACTTCACGGGGGACGCGCACGCGGTCTCATCGGCGCACAACCTCCTCGGCGCACTTGCGGAGAACGCTATCTACCGCGGGCTCATCCCCGGCGCCAAGCCGACCGACATCACCTGGCGGCGCGTCGTGGACATCGAGGACCGCGCGCTGCGGAGCATCGTCTCCGGCCTCGGCGGGTCGGCGAACGCACCGCTGCGCGAGACGGGATTCGACATCGTGACCGCGTCCGAGATCATGGCTGTGCTGGCGCTCTCGTCCGGGCTGGACGACCTGCGCGCGCGCCTCGGCAGGATCACGATCGCGACGGGCAGCGGCGGGGCGCGCGTTACGGCGAACGACGTGGGGGCGGTCGGGTCGCTGATGGCGCTGCTCAGGCACGCCATCCTGCCGAACATGGTGCAGACGACGGAGGGGCAGCCCGCGTTCGTGCACACCGGGCCGTTCGGCAACATCGCTCACGGGTGCAACTCCGTAGTCGCGGACCGGCTGGCTCTCGGCTACGCGGACTACGTGGTGACAGAGGCGGGGTTCGGCGCGGACCTCGGTTTCGAGAAGTTCATGCACATCAAGTGCCGCACGAGCGGGCTGCGCCCGAGCGCGGCGGTGCTCGTCGGCACCGTTCGGGCGTTGAAGCACCACGGCGGCGTGGCGATCAAAGACCTGGACTACCCGGACCCGCTGTCCGTGCGCATCGGTTGCGCGAACCTGCAACACCTCGTCGGCGTCGTGCGCAAGCTCGGCCTGCCGGTCGTCGTCGCCATCAACCACTTCCCTTCCGACACGCCGGAGGAGACGGTGGTGATGCAGGACGCGGCGATCGAGGCGGGGGCGTCGCAGGCGGTCGTGTGCAGTGGATTCGAGGACGGCGGCGAGGGCGCGGTCGAGCTCGCGGAGGCGGTGGTGCGCACGTCGGACAACGGGCCGCCGCGGGCGCGCTGGCTCTACCCGCTGGACGCTCCGCTGCGGGAGAAGGTACGGGTGCTTGCAGAGACGGTCTACGGAGCGTCGGACGTGCGCTGGAGCCCGGAAGCCTCGCGGCGGCTGGACCGGTTCGAGGAGCAGGGGCTGGGCGGGTTGCCGATCTGCATGGCGAAGACGCCGCTGTCGATCTCGCACGACTCGTCGCTGAAGAACCGGCCCACGAACTACACGTTCGAGATCTCTGACGTGCGCGCGTCGACGGGCGCGGGGTTCGTCTACCCGATCGCGGGGAACATCGTAACGATGCCGGGCCTGCCACGGACCCCGCGGGCGTTAGACATCGACAGCAAGGGCAACATCACGGGGTTGTAGCGGGGCGCGTCAGAAGGAGACGCACGCGTTCTGCACGACGCGGAGCACCGACTCCTGAGCGAACCGGCGCTTGTACTCTTCAGAGACCTCGTCGAGGAGGCGCGCGGCGTCGCCGCCGGGAGGCGCCAGGACCACGAGCACCCTGGAGCGCTCCCGCTGGACCTGGCCGTCAGGCCCGCGCCAACGGCCCTGCGCGTCCAGTACGGTCAGACCATCCGGAAAGCGTGGCGTGACGGTCTCGTCGAGGAAGGCAGTCCATACCGCGTCGTCGACGATCTCGCCAGACGCGTCGCTGCGTCCCATGTAGAGGTCGTACTGGGCGAACAGTTCTGTACCCTCGGGGCAGGCGGAAGTATCCCCGCCGCCACACGCGGCGGCCAAGAGGGCAGTGAGCCCGAGTGAAACGAAGGTACCCATCCGCACGGTCAGACCTCGAACCTCCAATCCCACACCAAGCCTCAAGTCCCTGCGCAAGAAACCGGGGGAATCCTACAGGCAGCCAACGCCAGCAACCACCTCTCAGAACACCCACCGTGCGAGAAAGCGCGAATGAGACCCGCGTATCATCTATCCGATACCTGTTCTCCAGTGCGAAGGCACTTTGCGGGATGACTCCGTCCCTTCAGCCCTTCCAGACTTGACTCGCATGGTACAATGCACGCAGGTCTTAGTATCTGCGTGTCATAGACCGAGCGGAAATAAGGGTAGTACCTTCCGTCACGCGCCGGACTTGATGCAGCGGAGGCACCGTAGCGTTATCATCAAGGCCCGGTACTCAGCTCAACTACCTACCGGTGAACCGGTCCAACCAAGGGTGAATCTTGACGACAGAAGCCCTCCTCTCAGCACTCGAGTCCGCAACATGCGGCGCATACGCGGTATCCGTAGACCAGAAGATCGTGTTCTGGAACCACTCCGCCGAGCGCATCCTGGGCTATAGCGCCGCCGAAGTGATGGGCAAGCGGTGCTACGACGTGGTCGCCGGACTCTCTCCGGGCGGTCTTGCCCCGGAATGCCTTGGGGGGTGCCCCTCCATGCGCTACCTGCGCGCCGGGCTGGTCCCGGCGCCGATCAAGCTGCGGCTGCTCTGCGCCTCCGGAGAGAGGAAGTGGGTGACGGTGAGCCCCATGGTGGTGGCCGGAGTGTACAGGGACGCTCCCCTGCTGGTGCACCTGTTCGAAGAGGCCGTCGAAGCCGAAGAAACGTCCGGCGAATCGCTGCGGGAAGGGCTGGCGGCGTCCGGCACAGCCATATTCGCCGACCGTCCGCAGGTGACCTCCGTATCCCCGGAGAGGCCTATCCTGAGCCGTAGGGAAATGGAGGTACTGCGCCTGATGGCGCAGGGCTGGGACACCCAGCGCATCGCCACGGAGTTGGGCATCAGCCGCCACACGGTGCGGAATCACATCCGCAACCTGCGGCAGCGGCTCAACGCGTCGACGAAGCTGGACGCGGTCGTCAAGGGCATACGCCTGGGCATCCTCCACATGAGCTGAGCGCCCCCCGGGCGTGGTTCGACAGGCTCACCACGAGCGGGTTCCCTTCGGGTTGGGGCTCTCGCACGAACCGGCTTCCCTACGAGTTGGGACTCTCGCACGAACCGGCTTCCCTACGAGTTGGGACTCTCGCACGAACCGGCTTCCCTTCGAGTTGGGGCTCTCGTACGAACCGGCTTCCCTTCGGGTCGGGGCTCTCGTACGAACCGGCTTCCCTTCGGGTCGGGGTTCCCGAACGAACGGGCCTGCTTATCGGGCTTGGCTCCCACGCAACGGGTCCCACGCGGATGCGTCAGGGCGAGAGGAGCGCTTCGTCCGCACGCCGCGCGATGGCGTCCACCGTTTCCACGACGCTCATCCCGGACGTATCCAGCCAGAGGCCGAGTCCAAGCATCTGCTCTCGCAGTTCTGCGTCCAGACGGGCGAATCTGCCGCCCAGGTGCTTCTCCAGCCGTCCACGGTCGCGTTCGAGCGCGACTTCAACGGGCGGCGCCAGCACGACCAGGCGGAGCGGCCAGCGGGTAAGGACCTCGCGGTACCGCGCAAGCTGCCGCAGGAGTACGACGTCGTCAATGACGGGCGTGAAACCGGCATCCATAAGGGAATCGGCCAGGAGCGCCGCGTTGCGGGCACCCAGCTCCAATTGCGCGTTCGACTCGGCCAGCGGCTCCTGGCCGGGCACAAGGTAGCCGGAGACAACCATCTGCCGGACGACGTCCACTTCGATATGCGCCGACCCGGGGAGTCCTCCGGCCAGTTCACGGGAGACCGTGCTCTTGCCCGCGCCTGGAATGCCGGTGACGAGCCATACGCTGTCGTTAAGCGGAAGCATCTTCCCCACCCTTCCATACCCCTGTGTCCGTGCCATCGCAGCCAGGTTTCAGCATACGCGCCCCTGCCGTGGCACGGGGCTCCCGGGTGCTTGCGCAAAGTCACCATCAAGCGCATGATGACGGCGCCGCCGGATGGGGCGTTGTTCAGCATCTCCGGCCACGGCGGGGCAAGCAGACCGGCAGGAGGAACAAGGATGGCGAAGAAGGGGTTCAGCATCCTGGACAGCGACATGCACATCATGGAACCGCCCGACCTGTGGGAGCGGTACATCGACCCGGAGTTCAAGTCGGCGGCGCCGCGCGGCATGACGTCCGAGAACGTGCGCGACCTGGGTGTGTTCTTCCCGGACCGCGAGAGGACCCAGCGCGGGGCGCGGCCCCCCCACCGCGGCCACAACTACGAGCGCAACCAGGCGCTCTACCGCGACCACGCCGCCCGGGGCTGGTCGCCTGAGGTCCAGCTCGAGGCGATGGACGCAGAGGGGCTGGACGTCGCGGTGCTCTTCCCCAGCAGGGGCCTCAGCGTGCTGACCATCCCCGACCTGGAACCGCGGTTCGCCGCCGCCATCGCCCGCGCCTACAACGACTGGCTGTACGACTTCTGCCAGGGCGACACGGCCCGGCTGCTGGGCGCGGGGATGATCTCGGTCTACGACATCAACGACGCCGTTCAGGAAGCGCACCGCGTCGTCGAAGACCTGAAGTTCAAGGCCGTGTTCGTGCGGTCGAACATCGTGAACGGCAAGAGCTGGCACGACCCGTACTACGAGCCGCTCTGGGATGCGCTGGAGGAGTTGGGCATCCCGCTCGGGTTCCACGAAGCGTCCGGGTCGCGCTCGCGTCAGAGCGCTGAGAACTACGACCCGAACTTCGGGCTGCGCCGCATCTACGCGCAGCCGTTCGAGCAGATGCTGGCGATCGGCAGCTTCGCCGCCGGAGGGGTGCTGGAGCATCACCCCAAGCTGAACATCGCCTTCCTGGAGGCGAACTGCGCGTGGCTGCCGTGGATGCTCTGGCGCATGGACGAGGGGTACGAGCGCGAGGCGGACATCTTCATGCAAGACCTGACGATGCCGCCGAGCGAGTACTTCCGGCGCCAGTGCTACGTGTCGGTCGAACCGGACGAGCTGCCGGCGAAGTACGCCATCGACGCATTCGGAAACGACAACATCGTCTTCTCGACCGACTACCCGCACGGCGACTCGAAGTACCCGGCAGCGGTCGACAACTTTTTCGAGCTCCCGTTCACGGACGAGGACCGCCGCAAGATACTGTGGGACAACTGCGCCCGCTTCTACTCCATCGCAGGCGTCCCCA
>JAPOOH010000538.1 GCA_026713505.1 Chloroflexota bacterium
AGGCGGACATGCCGCTCTCGCGTCTGGTGGTGGAGCTGGCCCGCGCCGACGACCCTGACCGCCATGCGCTGGTGCTGAGCGAGGCGGAGAAGCGGGCGATGCGTGATGCGCTCGTCGAGTGCACGGAGCTTGTACAGGCGCTTCGCCGGGGGCTGCCGGGATGCGGGGGCCTCACCCTGCTCGACGCCCTCGACCTGCTTGCGGAGGCGTGGCGCCGGTGAGTCGCCGCCGGCGGCGACGACCGAAGCCTCCCCCGGAGTCGCTCACGCTCTCGGCGACCGACGCCGAGTGGGCGGTGGTGCGGGCCAACGCCGCGTGGCGGGGCGTCTCGATTTCGCGCTACGTGGTGGCGCTCGTGCTCGACGGCGGCGGGGACGCGCCAGACGGCCCGGCGCTCGCGCTCGCTGGAGACGAGAAGCGCGAGATGCTCGAGACCGTGCGGGTGTTCCGGGCGGCGATGGGTGACGGGGCCGAGGCGCCGCCGCTCATCGAGGACATGCGCGTTCGCGTCCGGCTCCTGTTCGATGCGTGGGCCGTCGGGATGGTGCGCGACGGGCGGCGCGGGGAAGTGCGCGACATCCTCGCCGCGCGAGTCGGCGCGGCGCAAGCCGAGCGGGTGGTCGAGAACATCGTGGCGCTCGCCGACGCGCCGGCGCAGCCGCAGGCGCCCGAGCCGGAGAAACGCACCGGGCCGGATGCGTCGTCGGAGCAGGGGTCGCTGTTTTAGCCGACACGCCGGGCGCGGCGCCGTCATGGGGTCCAACCGACGTCCCTGCCGTGTTCGCGTCCACGGCGCCGGTCGCGTTCGCGAACGTGCCGCTCGACCCATTCCTCGCGCTCGGCGATTTCGCGCTGGATGTCCGCCTCGATGCGGGCACGTTCGTCCTCGTCGTCGCGCAGCCTCCTCGCGCAGTCGAGCTCGACCAGCTCGCTCATGGGGATGCGGACCACGGAGCCCGGGCGCAGTCCGCGGTCGTGCGGGCACGCCGTGATGCGCACCGAGACCAGGAAGGCCCTCACGTCGAGGACTTCGCCTTCGATGAGCCACTTCCCGCCGCCGGTCGAGAGCCCGAAGGCGGACCGCCCGTGCACCGTGCAGCGGATGGCCGGGTCGTAGCCCCGGGTCTGAAGGAGGTCCGACTCAATCCAGTCGAGCGTCGCGCGCACCGCATCGTCATGCGCGCGCACCACGCGCCGCTCGCCAAAGACGAGCCCTTCGAGCGAGACCGACTGCGGCGCCGACAGCGTGATGTCGAGCCCCGGGCGGTGCTGGTGCTCACCGTCGCGCAGCCCGAGACGGATGCGGGTGCGGGAGACGAAGCCTGCGAGCACCTGCTCGAAGCGCTTCGCGTACACGTGCCCGCGAAGCCCGAGCGCCGCCGCCCCCTCTCCGTGCCAGCCGCTCGCGCGGCGGTGCTCGAGCTCCATCGACACGTAGTAGCCGTCCCCCTCGAAGTAGCGCACCGAGGACTGGGCGCCGCCAAGGACGGTGACGGTGGCGACCATCGGGCCGGCGTCAGGCTGCCGAGAACGGCGCCGCGGCGGACTGGCCGGAACGCCCGCCCGCAATGGCGAGGGCGGTATCGTCGGTGATGGAGTGGCGCCGAGTCACAGGATTGCGGCCAGTCGTTGAAGCAGTCCGAAGCGTGCGGCCGTGTCCAGCACGATGACTGCGATGACTGCGATGACAATGAACAGACTCCACGCGAATGTGCATTTCCCGAACACCCCGACGTCGCCTTCGATTCGCTCCACCTTCGCCAGCACCCGAGCGTTGGCTTGCGCCGCCGCCTCCAGCGTCTTCGCCGTCGCCGCGAGCGTGGCCGCCGTCTCGCGTACCGCGGCCGCCACGCGCTCGATGGCGTCGAGCGTCTCGGGCAGGCGCCGCTCGAGCCCTTCCATCCGCTCCGGCAGACCCACCAGCACCGACCTTCAGCTGCTCGACGACTTCGTCCGCGGCCCGCGGCACCGCCGGAAACTTGCCCACCGCCGCTTCAATCGCCGCAAGGCGCTCGCTCAAGTCCTCACGGGCTTGCTTCATCCCCTGCGCCGCCGAATCGACAACGCCGCGCAGCTCGCCGAGCACCGCCAGGGCGTCCGCCCCGGCGCCGGCCGAGCGCTTCACCCCGCCCGACAGCTCTGCGCACTGCTTCACCAGCGCGTCGAGCTGCGTGACGACACGTTGAAGCTCCGCGGCACTGTCGGGCGACGGCTCCGGATGCGGCGCCTTCTGCTCCTTTGCAGGCGCCGCCGGGCGCGTCGCGGCCTCCGGCGCATCGGCGGTGAGGCCGCTCAGAAGGTCGCGGGGCGGCACTCCGCGCCCGCCTCTCGATCGAGCCATTCCGTCTCCTCACAACAGTCGTCGTCGTGACCCCCGCCGTGGCGTTGGGAACCGAGTTGGCTCCGAGCGCGACCGCGAAACCCGTAGTCGCGTCCGGCGCAAGCGCGAGGGCAGCGATCCATATCCCTGCGGCGAGCCCGCGGCACATACAATACACAGCCGGCGCGGGCCGGCGTCCCGACCCGAGGAAGAACGGCGTGACCCAATCTACCGTGCATGGGAGCGAGTCGGCCCGGGCAGGACGGGCCACGTACCAGGACGTGCTCGACGCGCCCGCGAATCGAGTCGCCGAAATCGTCGATGGGGCGCTGTACGTGAGCCCGCGGCCACCCGCGCTGCTGGCTCTGGCCAAAACGG
>JAPOOH010000413.1 GCA_026713505.1 Chloroflexota bacterium
GCCGAGCTCGGCGTTGATGTGCTCGCGCACCGCCTTCCGCTGGATGGGGCCGGAGATGCCGTAGCCGGTGACGCCGGCGTCGGTGTCGACCTGGCAGAAGACGAACGGACGCATGACGGGCTCGTCCATCAGCGGGACGGGAACGGGGACGTTGTGGGTGGTGGCCTGGACGTTGGTGATCTTCACGAATACGCCTCACGACAGGAAATGCTCAGGGACGATACCGGCGCTGCGCGGGAATGGCAAACCTGCGCACGCCTGCGGATGGCGTTCCAGAGGAGACCGATCCTCCAAAAGTGAGCCAAAGTGAGCCATTAAGCGCCATTTCACTCCTGGACGGGCCGAGGTCGGCGGAGGCGGAGCCCGGCCCGTCCAGGGGAACCAGCGTAGCGGGCGGAGCGTTGAGCGGGCAATGGGCGGTTGTCGTCTGGGGCTATACTGCGTCAGACCCTACCTGCACCGCCGGGGTTCCCGTTGCGCCTATTCCGTATCGCCGCCCTTCTGCTGATGCTCGCCGCATCGCTCCCTGCAATGGCCGGGTGCTCCGGGTCCTTCTCCGTTTCCGTGACGAGGTCCACGCCAACGCCCACCCCGAACCCGACGGCGACTGCCGCTCCCACGCCGACTCCCACGGTGGTGGTCGAGGCAACCGCAACAAGAGAAGAGCGAACGAACGAGGCAGCCGAACCTGCACCTACCGTCGTACCGACGCCCACGGCGATGCTCGCTCCCACGCCAACGCCCACTCCCATGCCGGTCCCGACCGCTACCCCTACGCCGCCGTCCTGCCCGTCAGCTGACGAAAGCGCCTACATGGAGAGGTTGCGGGAGGCGGAATCGTGGTGGGTGCAGACCACGACCGCCTTCGGCGAGCTGGCATTCCAGCTTATCAACGACCCATCTCGATTCGGCGACCAGGACTGGAACCTCCGCGTGAGAACGGTCCTGTTGACGCTGCAGGGGGACGCTCAACGCATCCGGGAGGTACAGCCGGTCCCTGCATCCATTCAGCATATACACACCGAAGTGGAGGAGATGGCCGCCCTGATAGACGAAGGAGTCATTGTCTTCGGTCGAGGCCTGGAGGACGGAGACCCCGGACTTGTGGCCAGGGGGAACGAGCTGTTCCAACAGGCAGCGGGCATACGTACATCGGTTGCCGAGGCGTTAGTGGACCTCTGCGGCTAGACCGGCCCGCTGCGGGGCGGTCCAACTATCTCAGAACACCGCGATGGGGTTGACGGGCGAGCCGGTGCCGCCCTCGATGCGGAGCGGGTTGACGGTGAGCATGAACTCCCAGCGGCCCCGCTCAGCGCATGCCTCGGCGAGCCGCTCCAGGTCCGCGTTGTCCAGTATCCAGAGGCCCATGGCGACGATGCCCACCTGGTGCGTGGGGTTGGACAGTCTGTCGAAGCCGGGGTGGATGAGACTGTTGCCGGTGTCCGACCCCAGCATGGCGATAGAGCGCTCGCGGTAGAAGGGCAGGCAGTTGGCGTGCGTGCCGGTGCCGCCCTCGGCTGTGATGTTCCACGGCCCGAGCTCAGCGCGGCGGCGCAACTGCCCCGTCCGCACGAGCAGAACGTCGCCGGGCTCGACGCGGACGCCCTCGGCGTCCTCCGCCGCTTCGAGGTCCTCGCGCAGGATGCCCTCGCCGGGGTTGAACCACGGCACGCCCCGCAGCCTGGGGATGTCCAACAGAACGCCGCGGGCGAGGACGCCGCCCTGCAGCACCTCTATCGACTCCCTGAGCGCGCCGTAGCGCGTCGAGACGAGGCTGGACGGCTTCCCGTTGTACATCTTCCCGTCGAAGAAGAAGTGCGAGAGGCTGTCAACGTGGGTGACGACGTGCCCGTGGAAGGCGACTGCGATGAAGTCAGACGAGGTTTGAGCCGGACGCGGCGGTCCCGCCTTCTCCCCGTGGGCGTAGCCTTCGCCCGACTCGATCATGAAATGCATCGGCTGGAAGGTGACGTCCGGCCCGTTGGCGTTGCTGAGCGTCCGCGCGCACGATACGGGAGCGCCCTCCTGCACGAGCGACACCGCGCGGCGGCGCGTCTCCGGCGTGATGTGGTTCATCGTGCCGAGCTCGTCGTCGTCGCCCCACCGGCCCCAGTTGCTCAGTGAGTCGAAGTAGGCGAGGACTTCGTCCTGGGTCGGCAGGTCCGGCATGGTTGGCCTCCTCTCGCCGATCGCGATGGCGAGACAAGGATACTATCGCCCCGGCAGCGGGTGATTCACCCGCTCGGCACGTGCACAGCCGCTGGCATGCCAGCGTACAGTTCCTGCCGGTAGTCGTAGGCGACTGCGTCCAGGCTGTCCGGCAGCTCGAACGTGAGCGTGCTGGTGTCACCGCTATTGACCACACGAACCGTCTGCCCGTCCACGAAACGCACATCCGGCCCCTGCGTCTCGTACGTGTACGTCCCCGCGCGGAGCGGCAGGTTCACCTCAACCGTTATCCGATTGGGGCCGGGCAGCAGGATATGTTGGAACTCGCGTGACGCGGCTATGGCTGATTCGTCCGCATGGTGCATGGGGTCCTGCACCGTCACGTTCCAACCCTCGCTCGTCTTCTGCAATTGCACCAACGCGGGTTTGTCGACGGCGACCGTCATGCCATCGCCGAACGTGATCGCACCGGCCTCGTAGAACGCAAGCTGCACCAGGACCGCGCTGTCGTCCGCGTACCGGTGGCCCTGCACCGCAGCCGTGTTGACGATCTCGAACCGTTCCTCGATGCGGTCCACAACGGCAGGCATTCGGGAGGCGCTCACGTTGGGGACGAGCAGGTAGGCATACTCACCGTCAGGCCCGGTGCCGTCCGGGTCCCTGCCGTGGTCGATCGCCAGGTGGAAGACGTCCGGCCCGGTGTCTCCGGGGTTGCTATCGACTACGCTGTTTCCGCCCCTGAGCATCACGTCGATATTCCCTGCGGGCAGGATGACATAGCCGGTGCGGTCCTGGTGGAACCAGCTGTTGCCGGTTACTCGGAACGAATCATCTACGTCCGCACCCTTACGGACCACCGAGTCCTCGCTTGCGCCGTTCAGCCGGTAGGTGATGTTCGTGTTCCATGCAGCCTGGTCGAGCGTGGTGATGATGGACTCCCCGTTGCTGCGGTCGGTGTTGCGCACCCGCCTGACGTCATTGCCAAGCGCCAGGACGTATCTTTCGGTGAAGAAGTAGCCCTTGTTGGCTGCCGCCGACGCGTACGTGTTGTCGCTGGCGTACTGGAAGGCGGCGAGACCGTAGCGTTCGTTGGACGCCACTCCAGCGAGATGGTTGGGGTTGAACTCGTTGGCGTCCGACTGCTTCGGGATGCGATCGGTACGCAACTCCTCCGTGATGCCCGGCAGCGCGTGCCAGTCCCACCGGTGACGGCTGTCGTTGTACTCGTCGCCGTCCACCTTGATCAGCAGGACGCCGCTGCCGTTGTGGAAGCCCTGGTTGTTGCTGAAGCTCTCAGCCCCCCGCGTGCGCGCCGACTGCATCTTGACCGACGCGTACCAGGGGGTCTCGCCCGCGCCGCCCCGCCGGTGCACCAGATAGTCGTTCACCCAGAAGGCGATGGTGCCGCTCTGCTCATGCGTGTTGTTGACCATAGCGGCACGGAGAGCGGCCAGTTCCGCCTCCCGGGCCATAACCGTGCCGGCGCCCTGCGCGTCGAGTATCGTCTCGATGCCGTCGGCGAGGTTGCCGGAGCCATAAGACGCCGCATTCTCCTGGTAGTGGCCCCGCCCTGTCGCCTGGAAGTCTATGGAGTCCTTGTAGATGAGCCGGGGATAGGCGAACAGGAGGAAGTCCGCGGCCTCGTCATAGGTTGCATCGCTCACCTCCCATCGCGTACCGGCAAGCAGGCTGGCCGCCTCGAAGGTGGTCCCCGTCATCCATGGGAAACCGTAGGCCGCAAAAGCGAGGTCCTGACGCCTGCCGACGTGATGGGAGATGCTGCCGTCCGGTGATATGCCGGACTGCCCGTACCGTGCGGCATACCGCGCGTTCGTCTCCAGCCACACGCGGAGGTCGGCGAAGCTTCCGCTGGGCTCCCACTCCGGCAGGATGCTGGTGTTCTCCGAGGCGAACGGCTCATAGTCGCCGTACCACCAGGGCAACTCCGTCAACGGGCGGTTGTAGTCGTACCAGATGACCGGCATCGCCGCCCAGCTGCGCATGCGGTGGTGGCGATTGCCGTCCGCCCACGCACCGCTGGACTCCGCCAACTGCCCGGGAAGGTAGTAGCGAACGTCGGACGGCATGCGCCATCCCTCAGGCAGGTCGAAGTTGACGTACTGGAGCAGACGGAACAGGCGCTCCCTGGTGTCGCTTGCCCGCTGCACGCCGCGATGCACGTCCGCGAGCAGGTCTCGGTAGATGAGCACGGCAGCCCCGCTGATGGGGTCGCTGTAGAGCCATTGGTGCGTGCGGTCTCCATAGGGGAGCGCCCCGGAGTTCGCGAAGTCGTCCAGCGGGAAGTGGTCGACGTAGGCGATGAGCGCCAGGTAGACGGCGTTGCGCAACCGGTCCCTGTCTGCCTCTTGCCCCGAGGGCCCAAACCTGCGGTCCTCCGCGTAAGCCCTCCCCAGCCCGCCGATGCGGTTGGCGGCCTCCTGCAGTTCGTTGCCGAGCACTCGCGCACCGATGGCCTCCCACTCTACGACGGTGGTAGCACTGTAGAACCGCATCCCCTCGAACGCACCGTCGTTCGCCTCCAACTCCGCGATCAGCGCGGCCACCTCGGCGTCGTTGTAGTTCCTCCTGCCGGTCAGGCGACCATGCTTTCCGACGAACTCGATCGCACGGTCGTAGTAGATGTTCCACTGCGTCCGAGGGGCCACGGAAACCGGCGCCGTGAAGCGCGCCATGACCGTTGGACCCTGGCGCAGTTCGACCCGCAGGGAGTAGCTGCCGGTCCGGGCGGTCTGCCCTTCCGCGACGCGGAACACGCCGAACAGCCTGCCGCCCCTGTCGCGTTCGGTGTGCAGGTCGAACATCCCGCCGCTGTCGTCCTCGACGACGGAGAAGGTGTAGCCGTCGGGGATGGGTGACCGCGCTACGTTCCGGTTGCGCTCCAGGTTGATCCTGCCGATGACTTCCGTGCCGGGCCCGGCGCCCGTTGCGACGTCGAAGTAGTCGTGGAATACCTTCTCCGTGTCGATATCGGGGAGTGCGGGCGCCGCCGTCGGAGTAGGAGCAGCGCTCGGCGCGCCGGTCGCGGTAGGTGTTTGCGTGACAGCGGTCCCTGGCCCCACTGCCGGGGCAGGGGACGGCGTGGGCGTTGCCGCTGGCGTTGGAGTGGGCATCCCGCTGGGGACAGTGGCCGGCGGGCCGGTCGCAGTGGGTGCTGTCGTGACGGTGGGCGCAGGTGTGGGATCAGCGGAACACCCTGCAAGCAAGATCAGGACGGCCAAGAATGCGAGTCTGGGCACGGGGTCGTCTTTGAGAGGTCAGGATTCGGGAGCAGTCGGTCAACGCACCCTACCACAGTGGATGACCGGCAAAGCCGACCTGCGCATCGCGACCTCCGCCTCTTCACAGTCGGGCGGGATGGTGTATACTGACCCGTGAACAAGAAAGAGCGGACAGACGATTAAGGTCCCGCGGGACGGAACATGCTGGATACAGCTACCAAACAACGCATCATCGGAGAGTACCAGGCGAAGCCGGGAGACACCGGCTCCACGGAAGTGCAGGTGGCACTTCTCTCCGAGCGTATTCGCGGCCTGACCGATCACCTCCGCCGGAACCACAAAGACCACGCCACGCGCAGAGGTCTTCTGAAGTTGGTCGGGCAACGCCGCCGTCTCCTGCGGTATCTCGCAAGAGAGGACGTAGGACGCTACCGGACAGTCATCAGCAGGCTTGGGCTTCGCAGATAGCCCCCCCTCGGAAACAGCGCCTTGCAGAGGGCGCTGTTCCTCTATAAGCCAGCCGACATTCCTGACCCGGTTCAGAACTGCCCCAGCGCATGGCCTGTGAAAAGAACAGGAGTTGTTTACGTATGCCCACGCACCATGAGATAGAGATAGCCGGACGAACCCTCTCCATAGAGACGGGCAGGCTGGCACAGCAGGCGCACGGTTCAGCCGTCGTGCGCTACGGGGACGCCGTCGTGCTCGTCACCGCAGTGATGGGAGGCGTCCGCGAAGGGTTGGACTTCTTCCCGCTGACCATCGAATACGAAGAGCGCCTCTACGCCGTCGGGCGTATCCCCGGCAGCTTCTTCCGCCGCGAAGGACGCCCAACGACGGAGGCGACGCTCGCCGCCCGGCTGACCGACCGACCCCTGCGCCCGCGCTTCCCCAAGGGGATGCGGAACGAGGTGCAGATCATCACGACGGTCCTTTCCGCCGACCACGAGAACCAGCCGGACATCCTCGGCATCATCGGCGCGTCAGCCGCGCTGTCCATCTCCCACATCCCGTTCAACGGCCCCGTTTCAGCGACGCGGATGGGCTACGTTGACGGCGAACTCGTCGTGAACCCCACCTTCGAACAGCTCGCCAACGGCAAGCTCGACCTGACGATCGCGGGCAGCCGCGACGCCGTCATCATGATCGAGGCCGGGGCGAAAGAAGTGAGCGAGGAGATCGTCCTGGAAGCGCTTCGCGTCGGCCAGGAGAACAACGTCAAGATCATCGACCTGCAGGACAAGATCGTTGCCGAAGCCGGCAAGCCGAAGACCGAGGTAACGCTGGCGGAGGCCTCGGACCCGGAGCTGGTATCGAGCGTGGAGCGCATCGTCCACTCCACGCTGGAGGGCATCATCGACCGGGGCGAAGGCCGGGGCGAGCGCAACGAGGGCATCAAGCAGGCCGAACGCGAGGCCATCGAGCAGCTCGGCGAGCAGTACGACGCCAAGACTGTCGCAAAGGTGTTCGACGACGTGCTGAAGAAGACCGTGCGCGCCAAGGTCATCAAGGAAGGCAAGCGCCCGGACGGGCGTGCGCTCACCGAGGTGCGCCCGCTCTCCAGCGAGGTCGGCCTGCTGCCGCGCACGCACGGCTCCGCGCTCTTCCAGCGCGGCGAAACGCAGATCCTCACGGTGGCCACGCTCGGCTCGACGTCCATGACGCAGAAGCTGGACGGCCTCAGCCCCGAGGACA
>JAPOOH010000414.1 GCA_026713505.1 Chloroflexota bacterium
AAGAAGGCGCACCGGCACGGCCCCGGCGCGAACCTCGTGTTGCTCAGCGGCGACGCCGGCTTCTCGCTCCTGTGGACGAAGGACGACATGTCCGACATCCGGAAGGCCGACTGGAAGGTCGGCTCGCTCGTCATCGTGCCGAGCGACGGCACGTACCACCAGCACTTCAACTCCGGCACCCGGCGGGCGCGCTACATGGCGCTCACCCCGGGCACCCACGGCCTGCGTGGCGCCATCCCCCGGGGCCAGGGCGCGGACCAGAGCTTCAAGGAGGGCGGCTACCAGATCGAATACCAGGACGAGGACCCCACGATCCACGAGATCTTCGAGGGCGAGCTGGACAAGAACGGCGTCACCTGCCGCATGAAGGCGTTCGTCTCCTACTGCAAGGGTGAAGTCGGCCCCACCTCCGCCCGCGACGCATAGGCCCATCATCATTCCCACACCCGCCATTCCGGCACATCCGTCATCCCCGCCCACATCCGTCATTCCCGCGGAGGCGGGAATCTCGCAGCCCATGGCGGGGTGGAGTGGAGGGCGGTGGAGTTGTCATGCTGAGCGAAGCCGGAGGCGGAACCCGCGCTTCAGCGCGCAGTATCCCCTCGGGAGGCGTTTGCCCGGTACGGCGTTGCCGGAGGGCCTCCTCGACTCCGCTGCGCTCCGGTAGGAACGACAAACAGGGCGGCCGCCGCCGACACCCCTCTCCCCGCGGGAGGATGAATGGGTGCCGTCCGTCTTCTCCCCTCTCCCCGCGGGAGGATGAACGGGTGTCGTCCGTCTTCTCCCCTCTCCCCACGGGAGGATGAACGGGTGTCGTCCGTCTTCTCCCCTCTCCCCCTGGGAGAGGGGTCGGGGGTGAGGGCCCCCACCAACAACACGCGAGGAGCGACATCATGGACTTCGACCTCACCGGCAGAGTGGCAATCGTTACCGGCGGAGCGCAGGGACTCGGCTTCGCCTGCTGCACCGAGCTCGCCAAGCACGGCGCCGACATCGTCGTCGTGGCCCGCGAGCCGGAGGCTGTGACTGACGGGCGCGCCCGGCCCCACGCGCCGGTGAGCGACGGCGTCGCCGCCGTCGAGGCGCTCGGACGCCGAGCCCTCGGCATCACCGCCGACGTCCGCGACAAGGCGCAGGTCGACGCCATGGTCGAGCGCGTGCTCGCCGAGTGCGGGCGCATCGACATCCTCGTGAACGTCGTCGGCGGCAGCTGGGGCGAGACGTTCAAGGCCGGGCCGCTCATGGAACTGACCGAGCACGACCTCGTCGAGGCGTACCGGGTGAACGTCGTCACCATGTTCCAGTGCAGCGTCGCGGCGGTCCCCGCGATGAAGCAGCAGGGTAAGGGCTCCATCATCAACATCGCCTCCGTGGCCGGACGCTCCCCGAGCCCGGACTCGCCCGCCTACGGCGCCGCGAAGGCGGGCGTCATCAACATGACGCTCTCCATGGCGCAGGCGTGGGGGCCGGAGGTCCGCGTCAACGCCATCGCCGTCGGCGGCATAGAGACGCCGCACCGCCCGCGATGGCGTGAGGACTCCTCCGCCGCGTACCTCCCCGGCGGCGTCTCCGCGATGGGCCGCCTCGGCAAGCCGGAGGAGCACGCCGGCACCGTCGTCTGGCTCGCCTCCGACTACGGCGGATACATCACCGGCGAGGTCATCGACGCCAACGGCGGCGCCCGCCGGTAGGTCCCGCCCCCGCGGAGTCCTCGCTTCAGCAGCCTTCACCCGTCGCGCCTCGCGCGCCGGCCTCTCCCAGGGGGAGAGGCGCGTATGCCCCCCCTCGCCCTCCGGGAGGAGGGCGCGCGCTGAAGCGCGTTGGGGTGAGGGTGAACCGGCGCGTTTCGCTTTGGCCTGGCGTATAGTATCCCTCGTAACCCGGACGTGTACGGGAGGTCGTCGATGGTCATCAAAGACGAAGCGCGGAACGAGGAAACGACGTGGGAGCCGGTCCCGTACCTGGGCCGCAGCGTCCGGGTCGTGGGCGACTGGCAGTCCGTGGACGCCTCGCAGACCCCCCACGAGAAGAACAAGCGGGGCGAACTCGGCAAGCCGCTGAACAACTGGTACTTCAACCGCACGTCCCGCGACCCGCTCGGGCGCGTCGCGACCGCCAACTCGTCGGCGGACCGGCGCAACGCCATCGAGACCCACATCGCCGGGGCCCCTCGCGGGAAGATCAACCCGGAGCGTACCGAGGTCGCTGACCCGAAGGTCATGACCGAGCACATCAAGCGCGTCGCGAGATACCTGGGTGCGTCGGACGGCGGCATCATGCGCGTCCACCCGCCGTTCCTCTACAAGGAGGGACGCTACCCGGACGACGGCAGGGGCGCCGACGGCGGGGGCGGCACCATAATGGTGAGCGCTGAGGAGACCGCGCGGCGCTTCCCGTACGCCATCGCCCTCATCTACGCGTGGGACTACGAGATGGGCCGCGCGCACCGGCACCGCATCGGCGACGCGGCCTACCACTTCGGCGCGGAGGCGCTCCGTTCCACTTACGCCAACCTCGCGGGCTACATCCGGGAGCTCGGCTACGGCGTGGCGACGAAGGTGGCGACGCCCATGCCCGTGGCACTCGCGGCGGGGCTCGGAGAGATCGGCAGGCACGGCATGCTCATCACCGAAAGGTTCGGCGCGCGCGTGCACCTCGGCGACCCCATACTCACCGACCTGCCGCTCGTGGCCGACGAACCCATCGACATCGGGGTCGAGGACTTCTGCAAGGTCTGCCGCAAGTGCGCCAACACCTGCCCCACCAACAGCATCTCCACTGAGGGCAAGAAGGTCGTCAACGGCGTCGAGAAGTACAAGATCAACTGGGAGACCTGCTACCGGCTGCGGCCTCACGTCATGGAGTACTGGGACATCTGCATGACGTGCGTGGCGGTCTGCCCCTACACCAAGCCGGACGTCTGGTGGCGCACGGTGGCCGTGAGGTCCATCAAATGGACGCCCATCCCGCTCCGCGGGCTCGTGACCCGCCCGCTGAAGTGGATAGACGACCGCTTCTGGGGCAAGCTGGGCCGCAAGCGCGTGCAGTGGATGAGCCACGACTCGGGGCGCCTGAAATTGCCGGACGGAACGGTCATGCCGGAGGAGCCGGAGCGCGGCTACTACTATCCGCTCAAGGAGAACACGCGCCGCTTCGACATCCTGAAAGAGAAGCTGAAGGGCAAGGCGTAGGGGATGGGACTGCTCAGCTGGCTTCCGGGCCGCTCGCGCGACCCCTATTGGGACGCCTTCGTCAACAGGCCGCTGGCTGACCCGGCGAACTCCATCACCGGCGCCATCCGCAACGCGCCGGAGGGACGCATCTTCCCCGTCCGCAGCGAGTTGCCCGAGTCGGACCGCCTGTTGCAGGACCTCGACCAGTTGGTCGGGTTCCTGGGCGGGAGCGCCATCGGCGTGGCGCGGACGGAGACCGCATTCCTCCTCACAGGCGACGACGCTGAGGCGGAGCTGGACCCTGCAGATCTGGCCGCAGACCACCCCCTCACCGTCGTGGTTGCCGTGCACGCCGAGCACCATCCCGACAGGACGAAGGGCATGGCCGCCCAGCACGTCCTGCACGAGTCCGCGTCGGTCAACTTCAGCCTCGCCGCCTACATCCGGGAGCTTGGCTATCGCGCGACGGTGCGGCCCGTGGACCCGGCGGCCGCTGCCAGGGCAGCCGGCCTCGAGCCGGGGCGCGACGAGTACGTCGGCGACGCCGTGCTGACGGACCTCCCGCTGCCGCTCGGCCGTCCCGGCGCGTAACCGGAGGACTCGCCCATGACCACGGAATCCGCCTTCTCCAGCTACGTCATCACCGACCCCTGCATCGGCGTGAAAGACGGCACGTGCGTCGAGGTCTGCCCCGTCGACTGCATCGCCTCCTCCGACGACGACCCCCAGTTCTTCATCGACCCGGCCCTCTGCATCGCCTGCGAGCAGTGCGTGCTCGTCTGTCCCGTGGACGCCATCTACCTCGAACACGAGGTGCCGGAGGAATGGAAGGCCTCGATCGAGCGCAACCGGGTGTTCTTCCTGGAGGTGAAGCAGGACACCCCCGCCGTCTCCGTCGAGTGGGCCGAGCAGCTCATCCGGTCTGCCCTCGCCCGCGCGGGCGAACTGGGCCTCGACGTGAGCGTCGTCGTCGTGGACCAGCGCGGCGAGCCCGTGGCCACGTCCCCGGCAACCTCGGACGAGCAAGTCAAGGCGCAGTCCGCCGCCAACCGCGCGTACACCGCCGTCGGCTTCGCCCTCTCGACCTCCCAGCTCAACGAGCGCTCCCTGGAACGCGCCCCCGAGTCGCTGGACCGCGCGCGCCTCGCCGCTGGCCCCGGCGCCATCCCCATCGGCAGGCCCTACGTCGTCGGCGCCATCGGCGTCGCGGGCGGCACCCCCGAACAGGACGAGCAGTGCTGCCGCGCCGCGGTTACGGGGAGTTGATCCCCTCTCCCTCGAGGGGAGAGGGCTAGGGTGAGGGTGAACGGGGGATGTGAGGCAGCCCCGTCGTTCCTGCGAAGGCAGGAACCTCGCAGCCCTCGGCGTGGCGCGGCTTGACCTTCCCGACGTATCGACGAACGCATGAGAGGGGGCCGGGATCGCGGTGTGCGCATGGAGGCCGTGTGCGTTTTCTAACGCTGGCTTACATCTGAGGAGAAGCGATGACCACCAACAGCTCAGGGAAGTTAAACGTGGGCGGAGTGGATGCCATCAAGAAGATTACCGCCATACCGCCTGCCGACTGGACAGAGCAACAGCGTCATCGACTGAACGCATGCCTGGCCGCCCTCGCGCATCAGCCGCGGCGGTTGTACTTCTTGCAAGACTGGGGCGCTGGCGGGCCGGAGCAGTTCTTGGCGGACAGGGGGATCGAGTTCTTCCCCCGACCAGATCAACACCCCCATGAGGGGAGCTACTACGGCGGGTGCGGCTGCGGACAGGAGCACTGGCGTATCAGGAGGCCTTGAGTCTTCAGCCCGCTCTTGCGGGTTATGGTGGACTCTTGCCGAGCGTCATTCCCACGAAGGCGGGAATCCAGAGTGACCGTGAAGTCACAAGGTGGATGGAGGCCCGAGTACGAACAACCCGGCGGATTCCTACCACCTACGATGTCCGCGATCCGTTCGAGCGGTCCGACAGAAGTTCCGAATGGCAGCCCTGGCCATCGCCGCAGGCAAGATCGGGAGCGCAGCGGCTCCGATTAAGTTTGGCAGCCCTGGCTGGACCTGGTTTATCACGTAGATGAAGGCCAACGCGTACACAAACCAGAATGCCGTCGAACTCATGTCATTGTGGTGCATCGTTCCACCTCCTCCGAGAGGTTTTTCCATGTGGGCGCCTTTCGGTCGTCGATCTACCGGGGTTTGAATCCGATCGAGGGTTGCTCAACGCTTTGGGCGACGGACCGCTTCATCTGTGTGTTGTCCAAATAAGCCACAAAGTGTTCATGTTCTGATATGCAATCTCTGTCTGCTCTCATTATAGTGTCCAGTCGATTAGCTATTTTCTTACTACTGTCCTCCGTGTAAGAGGAAACTTCTCGGGGCATTTCCATGTATTGACCCAATGCCGACTTGAAACACTCAGCAATCTTGCCTACATGTGCCCATGCAATAGCAGACTGCATGAGTTCACTTACATCTACATCACCTTCACTAATGTGGTTTGCCATGGCATCCTTGACTACAGCATCGAAAACTGTAGCCATTCGCAAGACGTACTCGCCAGCAGTTTCGACATGGCGGTCATCCAGGTTGTTTCTGACCATATCTGTGCTCATTCCAGCTCCTCTAGCTCCGGTTGTGTTTCGCAATCTTGGCAAACGGGTACGCCGAACGGATGAGAACCTAGCCTGCTACCCGGCCATGGGAAGCGACTCGTGTGGCGTCGCTAAGCTAGGAGACGGCATCACTGCGCGTGCGTACATCCGGGTCAGACCCAGCGATGGGAGATTCGGCGCATCTCGTTGGCAGGCCAACGAATCAGGTTCGTCGGGATCGGTATGCTCTGAAGTACGGGCGGGGGATGTATCGGCCTCTCCCTCGTTACAGTCATAGCAGCACCAACCAAAGCAGCCGGGCTGGAAAGTGTGGACACGTCCAATTGCAGAGTTGGTCTTCATTGCGACCCCCAATCCTTCGTTTCACGCCCTTGTCATACGTTATCGGCTAGTCGTCACCGTAGGCGCATCTCTAGTATAGAACGAACGTTCTGCCAGATGTCAAGCACCTCATGTCGCCTCCCTCATCCTTCCCCATCCCTGCCGATTGTCTGCCTCGCGACACCAACCCATTGCCCGGGCGAACCACCCCTCCTTACCCTGTCCTGTACGGCCCAACCAACCATCCGGCGCCACCGCCGGGCGCGAGGCCGAATCCCACAGGAGGTGTGTCCCGAAATGTCTCATAATGTCCCACCTGAGAGAACGATCGCCCTTTCGCCCCGGCAGGCTGCTGCCCTTCCGTACGTCGCGGCTGAGCCCACCCTCACCCGTGCGGCTGAGGCCGCGCAGGTAACCAGGCGCACCCTCGCGCGCTGGATGAACGAGCCCGCCTTCCGCGCCGAGCTGGAGCGCATCCGCAACAACATCGCAGACTTCGCCTACTCGGAGCTGGAGTCCCTCGCCCTCAAGGCCGCCTACCGCATCGCGCAATTGATGGACAGCGACGACCCCAACGTGGTCCAGCGCGCGTCGAAGACCGCACTCGCCATGTCGATGAGCGTCCGCGAGCAGCGCGAGACCCGGCGCCGGATGGAAGCACTGGAGAACGCCATCACCCTCATGAGGCAGCAGCGATGAGGAGCAGCATCAGGTCGATGGAACGCTACCTCGGCTGTCTGGCCATGCAGGCCAGGCTCAGACCCATCGCCGACGACTACGTCGACCGCTGGGCCGAAGCCGTCGCCCGCGACGGCCACCCGCCCGACGTCGCGGATCTCTTCGAGGCCGTCGGGGCCGAGAGCATTCCCATCCTCAGCCCCGCCCCCGTCCACGCCTATCTCCGCCAGTGCGCGAGGACCGGACGCGTCCCCGATCCCACCCGCATCGTCCAGGCCATCGCCCACGCCTACGCCGAGGGCGCCCTCCTCACCCTCGGCAAGACCTGCCGCTGCCCCGCCCGCCGCCCCCTCATCCAACCCCCGCGCCCCCATGTCCGGGAAAACTAGGAGTGATGGCATGCCTACAAGGCCAGTACAGCCTCCCGCCCCTCCCGTCATTCCCGTGAAAACGGGAATCCAGAGTGCCGGACAGGCACGCGAGGCGGAGGGTAGGTGGGGGGTCAGCCTATCTCGTCATACAGGTCCCGCCACTCGGGGTTCGACACCTCGATCAGTTCGAGCTTCCATGCCCTGTTCCACTTCTTGATCGCTTTCTCCCGTGCGATGGCGCTCATCATGTTCTCGTGAGGTTCGTACCACACCAGGGTGTAGACGCCATACCTGCTGGCGAAGCCGTCGCCAGGGCCATGCTTGTGCTGCCAGGTGCGTTGAGGGAGGTTGGAGGTAACGCCGGTGTAGAGGGTGCCGTTTCGCTCGCTGGCGAGGATGTAGACGCAGGGGCGACGGAGTTCTCTTCGGCGGTAGCCGTAGCTCATAGGGGGAGTGTAGTTGAAGGCGGAAGTCTTGCGTGACCTGCCCGGTCACCCTGGATTCCCGCCGGTGCGGGAATGACGAGAGGAATGTTGTCGGCTCTGTGACACGCCCCCCTTGCGCCGCACACCACCCCTGGCGCACGATGGTAGGGCGCGGCGATAGAGACCGCGCTATCGACCCTGGCGGACGAGCCGCAGGAAGAACGCTGCCCCCTCAGCGAAAGAGCGAGGGGGCTTTCCGTGTTAACCGGCGCCCTCCCGTCACTCCCGTGAGAACGGGGACCCAGAGTGCCCACAGGGCACACGGGGCGGAGGGGCCAGGGGCGGTTAGCGGACCGCCCTTATCCGGGTGAGGGAGGTGACCTCGTGGTCCAGGAAGATCTCACACAGTACGCCAACGACCCGGTCGGGTTCGTGACGGACGTGCTCGGCACGGCCGGGACGCCGTACTCGAAGCAGGCCGAGATGCTCGAAGCGCTCGTGGACCACCGGCGCGTCAGCGTCGTCGGCGCGAACGGCTCCGGCAAGGACTGGGCCGCCGGCCGCGCCGTGCTCTGGTGGCTGGAGACGCGCCTGCAGGCGAAGTCCCTCGTGCTCGGGCCGACGCAGCGGCAGGTGGAGGAGATCGTGTGGCAGGAGATGCGGGAGGCATACGCGGCGGCGCGGGACCGTCTCAGCGGCAGGATGTTCGCCTCCAGGTACCGCATCGACGAGGAACGGTTCGCACTCGGCTTCTCGACGAACAACGCGCTGAACATCCAGGGTTTCCACGCGGCGGAGCTGCTCGTGGTCGTGACCGAGGCCCACGCGATGCCGCAGGCCCAGATGGACGCCATCAAGCGGCTGCAGCCGGACCGCCTGCTGCTCGTCGGCAACGCGCTCTCCCGCGAAGGCGAGTTCTACCAGTCCCACCACGCGAAGCAACACCTCTACCGCCGCATCGCCATCTCCGCGTTCGACACGCCCAACTTCACGGGCGAGGGCGGCATGGGCATGCCGGGCATGATCACCCCGGAGTACGTCGAGGAGTACGCGCTCGACTACGGCGAGGACCACGCGCTCTACGCGGCGTCCGTCCTCGCGCAGTTCCCGGACTCGCTCGACGACTCGCTCGTGGGCCGCGACGCGGTCGAGGACGCGATGCGGCGGTGGGAGGGGGAGCAACCCTCACCCCAACGCGCCTCAGCGCGCCCCCTCCTCCCAGAGGGCGAGGGGATCCAAACCTCCGTCGTTCCTGCGGAGGCAGGAACCCCGCAGCCTGGTGTGGAGGGAGCTTGTCACTCCGAGCGCAGCGGAGCGGAGCCGAGGAATCTCTCGGGCGAAGGCCCCGCCGTGGACGGACGCTCCCCGAGAGCTCTTTCGGCTTCGCTCAACATGACAAGGCAAGGGGCCGCCGTCGTTCCTGCGGAGGCAGGAACCTCGCTTGGTGTAGGGGCGTCCCCCGCGGACGCCCGGCCCGCAGCGCCCACGGGGTCGACTCATCCCTATCTCCCCTCTCCCCGAGGGAGAGGGGCCGGGGGAGAGGGCCCCGACCCCAACGAAACCGTCTACATGTGCGTGGACGTGGCGCGGTTCGGGTTCGTCAAGT
>JAPOOH010000499.1 GCA_026713505.1 Chloroflexota bacterium
CGACCAGTTTGGTCACTCCTTCGACTGCCTTACTCAATCGGAAGCTCGCTACTTGGAAAGGTCCCCGAATGCTGAAACCATCCGAAGTAGACTTGCTGCGGCGAAGCAAGAAGGAGATGGTAGCAGCAATTAGAGCGATGGTCGCAATCGAGGCCGAGCGGCAATCAGATAGTGGGTAAGCGGCGGCTTTCGGGCTTGCAGGCAGACACAAAATGTACCACTCGTAGCACGGCCGCCTCGCGCTGCGGAGGTGATCTAGATAAGCCTCGGATCGATGGCTCCCATGAGACGACGAACGTTCCTCTTCACCGGCGGCTCGCTCCGCAAATCGAATCGGTTACGTTCGGGCACCCACTACCTTGCCCGACAGCCGTGTGTCTGGCGGCTGAGGCATCCACTCCTGTAACGTGCTCACGCCCACCCTTACTTGGTGGTTGCTCGCTAGATGCTCCGCTACCAGCGTCGACCCGAAGCCATCCGCCGCGCCCCCGCCACGCGCTTCCCGGACCAATTCCAGCACTTGCTCCCGCAACCCACCCAGATTCGGACGGTGCGAGCGCTTGCACGCCCAACCGCGCATGCGCGGCAGATCTTCCTTCCCGGTGGCGCTGGCGCATGCGCTTCGCCTTCGCGTAACTCACGGGCAGCAGCCCAGCTGCTGCCCGTATGTCAAATCCTTCCGTGCGCCCTAGCTCTGCACCTCATGGCACCGCAGCTGTTCCTCATCCAACTCCGTCCGGCTCTAGAAACAACGCCTCCTCGCGGAGAGCGTGCTCCCGAAAGGACGCACTGCGCTGACCGCGCTACACACTAGCCACGTCGATTCGCATCGACACCGTTCTCTCGGCATCTCCAAAGACCTAGCCACGGGGCTCATCCCTTATCCGTCGAAGGAGGCTCATCTTCATCCACGCACAACACACAATTCCCCGCCGTGATTTGTGCTCCTTCTAGGCGAAGCGGTTGCGACATGCGCGATTGAATTGCCGAACCGTATGGGAATGACACGTGATCAGCAATACTAGGGATAGAAAGAATGTCACGACATGACCGGCAGCAGTTCAGCGTGACGGTGGCGGCTAACGGCAGAGTCGTGATTCCGGTTGCGCTTCGCACGGCGCTTGGCATCGCCGGCCAGCGCGCGGAGGTCTTCTTCGATCTGCGCGGGGACCATGTGACCCTCACAACCAGAGTGGGGGAGTTAAGAAGAGCGCAGGACCGGATTGCGGGGATCGCTCAGACAGGGTGCAAAACGGCTTCGGACGAATTGATCGAAGACCGACGGGCAGAGGTTCGCCGGGAATCGACCGATGGCTAGGTCAGTCCTCGATGCCTCGGCCCTACTCGCCGTGCTGTATCGCGAGCCGGGCTCTGTCATAGTCGAGCGGTAGTTCGCGCAAGCAGTAGGATCCTCGGTCAATCTCTCGGAGGTCGCCGCAAGACATAGCAGGCACGGCGTCGACAGCCAACAGGCGCTCGAAATCCTGTCAGGCCTCAGCTTGGAAGTCCGAGAATTTGACGCTGAGCTAGCGCTCATGGCAGGGGCCCTCCGCGAAGTAACACGGCCTTTGGGACTATCGCTCGGAGACCGGGCCTGCCTCGCTCTCGGCATAGCTGAAGGCGCACCCATCCTCACCACTCACCGGGCTTGGGCGGACGTGCCGATCGAGACGACTGCCGAAGTTGTCATAGTCCCATAGGACAGGTCTCCGCGTGGGCTTTTTAGAGTGTTCGACAACGAGCGCTTCCGGCGCTTGGCGGGGCCGTCGAACGGGCACCTGCACAACCTGCGGCGGAGCCCGGCCTGCGTGCGAGAGATGGGCGGGCGGTACGGCAGGTGCCTGGCCCGGCTGATGATCGCGGAACTCAGGCGGCCGCCTCCGGAGGGGCTGCCGGGCTACCTGCTGGTGGATTCGGTGCACCCCGGGGATCTCGATCAAGGCAAGGGGGTCTATCACATCCAGGCGTGGGATGGTTCGCTCCTGTTCGACAGCATCGGCCAGTTGCAGATGCCGGAATCAGCGGCCTTCAGTTGCCATTCGAGACTCGAAAGGAGAACCCAGATGGCATCGACCAATCAATCATCCCGCAATGGGGTATTGCTGGAGTTGGCCACGGTCGGCCTCGAACTAACCAAAACGACAGTCCATTTCGTCGGTTTGGATGCGACCGGACAGCTGCTGACGCGTCGCCGGCACTCGAAGGGCACGCTCTTGGAAGTCAACTCGAAGGTAAGACCCTGCCGGATCGGCATGGGCGCCTGCTCCGGCATCCATCACCTCGGACGCTAGATGCTGGGTCGGGGGAGCGACGTCAGCCTCATGCCAGCCCAAGTACGTCTAGCCCTTCGGAATGCGCGACACAGTCCCAGCTCACGTTGTCAAATGACCATTCTGTGTCTTGCAACTTCGCCCAATGCACGAATGGGCGGGCAACAACATCGTCACCCTGCTTGACCGCTGCCGCGATGGCGGCATCGTCTGCCAGGACCGCCAGCCAAGCCCCGCTTGTGCCGCACTCGCCGGCACCTGCCCCGCTCCCGACGGCCGCGTCTTCGAGGGCGTGACCCTCGGATCCCGCAAGACCCAAGGCGGCTTTCGGCCACCCGCCAACACCAGCGATCCCGACGCGATCTTGCTCGTCAAGAGTGCCGTCGACGCCCTCTTCTTGTACTGCTCGTCCCCTCCCTGCCGCCCTAAGCAGCGAACCCATCGGGAAGGAATATGGCAAGGATTCCTAGACGCTAATGGGCCACTGCTAGATTGAGGAC
>JAPOOH010000415.1 GCA_026713505.1 Chloroflexota bacterium
CTTCCCGGGCGGAACGACGGCGGCCCGCAGCGCGCCGGTCCACGCCGCCGAGAACGACTCGTAGATGCCACGCCCCCAGAAGTCGTCGAGGTAGACCACGCCGACGTTCGTGAAGCCCAGGTCCCGCGTCACCTGCGCCAGTACGGGCCCCTGCGCGCTGTCGGACAGCGCTGTGCGGAAGAAGAATTCGTTGTCCTTCGCGCTGGTGAGGAGCGGGGAACTAGCCGACGGACTGATGACCGGTATGCTCGCGGGACCGGCCACCTGTTCCGCCACGGGCAGCGAGTTTGCGCTGGAGTTGGGTCCGACCAAGGCGTGAACGCCGTCCTCCTCGATCATGCGCCGAGCCTCTTCGACCGCCACCGCGGGGTCGCGCGTGGAATCCCGCGTCACTGTCTCGACGGGGAGTCCAAACACTCCGCCCGCAGCGTTGACGTGCTTCACCGCGAGGTCGAACGCCCGCTCCCTGTCACGCGCCTTTTCTGTCGATCCCTCGCTGAAATCCAGCAGGAGTCCGAGCTTCAGCGCGGGGGCGTCTTCCGGGCCTTGTGAGCCGACGCCGCAGGCCGCAACCGTCCCTAGCAGGAGTGCGCTGACGAGGACCGCGCGGACTGCGGTTGACTTGAACGTGACCATGCCACCTCGGGGAGCCGCTTGCGGCGACACCGCAGGGAGTATAGCAACCCGCATCCCTGACTCAGCTTGCGCCTGCATCCGCTATCATGCGAAGGCAGCGCCCGGCGCGACACCTGACCGGCGCAAACTCGGAGGAGCAGCAGATGCAATACCGCAGACTTGGCGACACAGACCTCAACGTCTCCATCATCGGCCTCGGCACCAACAACTTCGGCAACCCCGCTCGCATCAGCGACCACGCAGACAGCAAGCGTGTTCTCGACAGGTGCCTGGACGTGGGCATCAACCTCATCGACACGGCCAACATCTACGGAAACGGCCAGAGCGAAGAACACATCGGCGACGCGCTGCGAGGCAGGCGGCACGAGGCCATCATCGCCACCAAGTTCAACCTGACCAACCTGGACGGCGAGTCGCCGCGGGACCGCATCATGAAGAACGTGGAGGAGAGCCTTACCAAGCTCCAGACCGACGTGATCGACCTCTACCAGATCCATTTCATCCCCCACGGTCTTCCGCACGAGGAGTACCTGGAGCCGCTGAACGACCTGATCACGGAGGGCAAGGTCCGCCACATAGGCGAGTGCAACTACTCCGGCTGGCGCCACGCCGATGCTAACCGCGCCGCCGCCGAGCGCGACCTCGCTCCATTCGTCTCCGCTCAGAACAACTACAGCCTGATGCACCGGCAGGTGGAACTGGAGTTGCTTCCCTACTGCACGGAGCACAACATCGGCTTCCTGCCGTACTTCCCGCTAGCGGGCGGGTGGCTCACCGGCAAGTACGCGGCTGGCGCGGAGGTCCCCGGCAGCGCGCGGCGGATGGTCGGCCAGCTTCAGGGGGACGAGCGCTCCCGCGAGATGCTCGCGCGCCTGGACGCCTTCGCGAACGAGCACGGCCACTCCGTGCTCGACCTTGCGTTCGCCTGGCTGCTCGCACACCCCGCGGTAAGTTCGGTCATCGCGGGCGCCATGACGGAGGAGCAGGTGACGGCGAACGCTGCTGCCGCAGACTGGGTGCTCTCACCTGAGGAGCGGGATGCCGTGGACGCTATCGCGGCGTGGGACGGCAGCGACGAAGAGATCGAGCGGTTCGGCACAGGGCCGAACGTTCCGGCTGCTCCCGCGCGGTAAGCAGCCCTTCCTTCAGGAGAGCCTGCGCATGCGCAGGGCGGTCGTCATCACCCACGTCATGGTCGTGACGAAGATACTGCGCTGGAACAGCCCGCGCTTCCGTAGCCAGGTTCGCGAGTAGTATGGGAGCGTAAGGATGCACGTCGCGGCGAACATCGCGTACGAGAACCACCTCCACCACCCGCACCACGCAGGGCGCTCCTTCAACGCGCGCGGCGTCACTGCCATGAGCAGGCCGATGCTCGCCAGCGTCATCCCGCCCGCGATGTTGTGGGCGCTGTTCTCCGTGATGCCGGGCAGCACCTGCC
>JAPOOH010000471.1 GCA_026713505.1 Chloroflexota bacterium
CGGATCGCAAGTCCCTTCAGCAGCGTCTGTCTGTCCATTCCAGGTGTTCCGGCAGGACCGGAGGGGCATCCGACGGGGCGCATGCCTTCTCGATCTGCGTGTTCGAAAGGTCGTACGACTGACTGAGCCGGGCCCCGCCGATGTTTGCGCGGTCGAACAATGCCCCCTGAAGCTCGGTGTCGCCGAAGTCGGCATTGGAGAGGTCGGCGCCGGCAAAGTTCGAGTAGGCGCCATTGGCCGAGGTCACGATCGCGCCTGCCAGGTGCGCGTCCGAGAAGTTGGCGACGAGCAGCTCGGCCCCCTCCAGATTGACCTTTTCCATGTAGGCTTCCTCGAAAACGGCGCCGACGAGGTCGGCCTCGCTGAGGTCGGCCTCGCAGAGATCGGCGTCCGTCAGGTTCGCTCGAATGAAGACCGCCCCGCTGAGATTCGCGCCGCGCAGATCGGCCCCGCTGAGGTCCGCTTCCACGAAGATTGCGCCGCTCAGATCGGCTCGCCTGAAATTGGCGCCCGCAAGTTTCGCGCCCCCAAGGTTCGCCCCGCTGAGGTTGATCTCCTCCATGGCGACGCCGTCGCGCGCCAGCGCCTCCACGCTGGGTTTGAGCGCTCCCGCTCCCTTGCCGTCCGGCAGCGCGTGGGTGCGCGCGATCATCGCGAAGAGCGTCGCTTCGCGAACGCCGCGATCGATCTGTCGCTTCTCGATGTCGATGGTCACACCGTAGACGCCCATGGCGAAGAGCATGACGGCGGAGAATTGCAGGAGGAATCGGAAGCTGGCGACGTGGCCGAAGAGGTAATAGAACCAGCAGAAAACGTATTCGATGCTATGAAAAATTATTATGGGGAGAGATCTAACGCTTTTCTCTTTTCGCCGGTCGCGGGGCCAGATTGGCTTCGCTTCACCCGGCTTCTTATGCTCACGGTTGCCCGTGTTCTCTATATCTCCTGCTTTTTCCATTTTCGCGGCTTTGTGTGGGCGCCGGCCCACCAGGGATGGCCTGAACGCACACGGCAGTCGGCGGACGCCGTCCAGGCATCTCTAGTGATTGCCGCCGTGCCGTCATCTGCCGTGCCCTTCTATTGTCCTCTCGACCTGAGATGGTGAGAGGGGCGCGCCGCCGCAAGGCCGCGCAGATCGGGAGCAGGTGGGCTGCCCCGGCGGCTACGCCGGTCCTTCCCGGGAGGGAACCTGGGCGAGTGCGCGGCCGGAAAGCACGGTCTGCTCGCCCACGGAGCACGTGGTCTCGAACTCGACGCGCTGGCGCTCCGGGATCAGGCGGTCCACCACGGCCCGCGCCACCACCTCGTCGCCGGGCCTGACCGGTGCCGTGAATCGGAGAGACTGCGACAGGTAGATGCAGCCCGGTCCCGGCATCCGGGTGCCGATGACCGTGGAGATCAATGCTGCGGTGCACATGCCGTGGACGATCCGGCCGCCGAAGCGAGACTGCTCGGCAAAGTCGTCGTCGAAGTGGAGGGGATTGGTGTCGCCGGTCAGATCGGCGAAGAGTCGCATCTCCTCGTCGTTGATAATGCGCCCGTATTCCGCGCTCATGCCAATTTCCAGGTCCTCGAAGAAATAACCGAATTGAGCGTCGCCCGGGGCCACGTCGGCCGTGTGCACCATGATCGAATTTCCTCCTTCGGCGTTGCGAGAGGCGGATTGTGCGGTGCAACAGAGCGCCTGGCAAGCGCGCCCGCGCAGCTACCGGCCCGCGCCGGCCGCGCGCGAGACCGGCAACTCTGTTCCGGTGCGCGTGCGTTCGGTATATGTGGCGCTCCGGCAGGGACGGCGGCGCTCGCCGTCGGCGCGGCAACGAAGGGAGGGAGAACCGATGGCCAAGTTTCCGACGGTACGCACACCGACGATCGAGGAGGTCCTCGACATCGCCGAGGGCTACGGCATGACGATCACGGTCGAGGATGCGGAATCGTTCCGCGGCCTCATGGCGGGCACGATCGCCTCCTCCCCCCGGCTCGACGATCTCGACGAGCCGAAGCTTCCCGTCAAGTACCCGCGCAGCCCAGGCTACCGGCCGCCGCCGGAGGAAAACCCCTACAACGCCTGGTACTGGAAATCCGAGGTCAAGGGCGCCA
>JAPOOH010000416.1 GCA_026713505.1 Chloroflexota bacterium
CATCGCTCACCCCCATCCTAACCTTCCCCCATCGAGGGGGAAGGGATAGACGGTCCGCTCCCGGTCCACACTCACCGCGCGCTGAATCGCGTTGCCCTCTCCCCTCAAGGGAAAGGGAGGTCAGAGGCGCCGCTCTCCCGTCAGGAACGCGGCCCCATGCCCATGGACGTGCCGCCCGCCTCCCGCATGCGGGTCGCCATCTCCTCGTCGACGCCGCGCCGCCACTCGCGTTTCGCAGGGTCTTCCACGTTGACGCGGAGGGTGCCGATGCCGCCGATGGTGAATTCGATGCGGTCGCCGTCCTGCAGTGCGCCAAGCCCCTGGTGGTTGGTGCCGGTGCTGATGATGTCTCCGGCGCGCAGGTGGGCGATGCGGGAGATGAACTCGATGCACTCCGGTATCTTGTGCGCCATGTCGTCGGTGTTGAACGCCTGGCGGTCCTCGCCGTTATTGGTGATATGCAGGCTCACGTCATGCGGGTCCGGGACCTCGTCCTTGGTGATGATGAAAGGCCCCATGGGCCCGAACGTGGGCCAGGATTTCACCTGGAAGAAGCTGGTGCGACCGCCGGGTTCGAAGCCGCGGGCGGAGACGTCGATGAAGCCCGTGTAGCCGAAGACCTTGTCCATCGCCTCTTCCTGCGAGACGTTCTTGGCTTCTGAGCCCATCACGACGGCGAGCTCGGCCTCATGGTGGAAGATGGTGGCGTGGCAGTCGGGGCTGAGGCGCACCGTCTCGCCGTCACCGATGACGCAGTCAGACGACTTCTGGAAGCAGTCTATCTCCGGCATGGGCCGCTGCCCGAACTCCAGGTAGTTGACGGCCATGCAGAAGATCTGGTCCGGGCGGGGGATGGGCGGGCGTATGCGCACGCTCTCCAACGGTACTCCCTGCGAAACGTCGCAGAGCTTCTGGAACGGGTCGCGCACCTGCTCAAAGTGGGAGATGACGAGCTTGATCATCTCCTGCGCGCCGTGGGCGTGCACGCCCTCCAGCACCTCGGAAACGTCCACGATGTGGGTGTCGTTCTTGACGACGCCGAGGGTCCAGTCGTTGAAAAAGCCGAGTTTCATGCGTGCTTCTCCTCCGTCTCGATTCTGTTTCCGGCGCGGGTCAGCGCAATATGATGGGCCGCACAACGATGCTCTCGTCGCGGCGCGGGCCGGTGGAGATGAGGTCTATGGGGCAGCCTATCACGTCCTCTATACGGCGGACGTAGGCTGCCGCCTCGGGCGGGAGCTGGGACAGGTTCGTGATGCCAGCGGTTGGCGCGCTCCAGCCGCGCATCTCTTCCCATACGGGAGTAGCGCGCTCCAGCAGTCCGGGTTCGCTGGGAAAGCGGTGGATGCGTTTGCCGTCGGCTTCGTAGGCGGTGCATATCTTCACGGGGTCGATGCCGTCCAGCACGTCGAGCCGAGTGAGCACGGCGGACGTGAATCCGTTGATGGTTGCAGCGTAGCGGGCCGTGAGGCCGTCGAACCAGCCGACGCGGCGGGGGCGCCCGGTTGTCGTCCCGTACTCCCAGGCGCGCTCGCGGATGTCGCTCCCGACCTCGTCGTCGAGTTCCGTGGTCAGCGGACCCGCGCCGACGCGTGTGGAGTATGCCTTGAAGACGCCGATGATGCCGACGATCTCACGCGGCGAGATACCGAGACCGGTGCATGCGCCGCCGATGGATACCGACGAGGAGGTCACGTAGGGGTAAGTGCCGTGGTCGAGATCGAGCATCGCTCCCTGTGCGCCCTCCAGCACGACGCGGGCGCCCCTGGCGAGTCTGTCTAGGATGCGGTGCTCTACTGAGGCTACGTATGGCCTGAGCGCGTCGCCCCAGGAGCGCACCTGGTCAAGCAGGGCGTCGAAGTCTATAGGGTCGGCGTCGAAGACCTTGGTGAGGAGGCGGTTCTTCTGCGCGACGACGCTCTCCAGCCGGGATGCGAGGTACGTCTCGTCCAGCAGGTCGCCGAGGCGGATGCCGGTGCGGGCGACCTTGTCCACGTAGGTGGGGCCTATGCCCCGTCCGGTGGTGCCGATCGCGTTGCTGCCGCGCGCCTGCTCCTCCAGCTGGTCCAGCTGGATGTGGTAGGGCATGACGATGTGGGTGTGGTCGCTGATGAAGAGGCGGCCGGTGTCCACGCCCCGCTCGTTGAGGCTCTCCAGCTCGCCGAGCAGCACGACTGGGTCCAGTACGACACCCGGGCCAATGACGGCGTCCACGTGCGGGCGGAAGATGCCGGACGGTATCAGGTGGAGGGCGAACTCGCCCTTCTCGTTGATGACGGTATGTCCGGCGTTGCTGCCGCCGGAATAGCGGACGACAACGTCCGCCTCCTCCGCGAGGAAGTCAACGACCTTTCCCTTGCCCTCGTCGCCCCACTGGGCGCCGACGATGCCGTAAGCGGGCATCGCACAACTCCTTGTCCGTTCCGGGGGAGGCTACCCGTAAACACAACTACCGGCCTGCACCGCAGATCGGGCGCAGGCCGGATGGCAGTATAGCAGAGCGAAGCCCGCGCTATGACAACAGGGCGTCGCTGGCGAGAGCGACCGCGCCGAGCGCCCCGGCCTCCACGCCGAGCGCGGGCGGGACAACGGGCGTGAGCTTGCCCACGCCGGCGAACGACTGCTCGCGCATGAGCGCGACGGCGGGCGCGATGTAGGCGTCCCACTCGTTGGACAGGCCGCCGCCGATGATGATCTTCGCCGGGTTGAGCAGGTTCACGAGGCTCGTGAGGCCTGCGCCGAGGAAGACGATGGCGTCCGCCACGATCGACTGCGCAAGTGCGTCGCCGGAGCGGCAGGCAGCGAAGATGTCGCGGGCGGTCAGCCCTTCCACGTTGGTATCGTGCAGCGCCGTGCTCATGGAGGAGCGCTCCCCCGCCGTGATCCGCTCCGTCGCGATGCGCGCCAGGGCCGTGCCGGAGCAGAGCGACTCCCACGCGCCGGGGGTCGTGCTCGCGCCGTAGGGGCCGTGGGCGTCCACCGTCATGTGTCCGACCTCTCCGGCGTACCCGGCCGACCCGGTGAACAGCTTGCCGTCGATGATGATGCCCGCGCCGATTCCGGTGCTGATGGTGAGGAAGACGACGTCCTGAACGCCCTTGCCCGCGCCGTAGCGCTGCTCGCCGAGGGCCGCGATGTTCGCGTCGTTGCCGATGGCGACCTGGATGCCGAGCTGCCGGTTGAGCATCGGAGCGACCGGCGTGTTGTCCATCGCGGGGAGGTGCGGAGAGTGCACGATGGTCCCGGCGCGGGCGTCTATCGCCCCTGCGGCGGCCACGCCCACGGAGCCGATCGCGTCCGTGGTCAGCCCCGCATTAGCCACAGCCGAGCGGGCAACCTCAGCCATCGCGGAGATGATGCGCTCCGCGCTCTCCCGCGACGGGGTCTCGGCGACAGCCGTGGCGAGCGTCGTGCCATCAGGCCGCGCGGCCAGCGCGAGTATCTTGGTGCCACCGATGTCTATGCCGAGGACTGCGTCTGTAGCTGACATCGCACTTCACGGGTAAGGATGTCAGGGGCTCGCCCCTGCGCCCGCTATCTTACCCCGGAGAGCGAGGCCATCAAGCGGAGGTGGTCCTTGAGCAGCCGGGTGGTGAGGAAGTGCTTGCGGACGTGCTCCTTGCCAAGCTTGCCTATCTCCCTGCGCCCTTCCGGGTCCTTCAGCAGTCTGCGGATGGCGTCCACGAACTCCTGGGTCGTGCCTGCGACGGGACCCGCCTTGCCGTAGTCCAACTGGAGCGGGATGCCGCCGGCGGGGCTTCCCACGAGCGCCTTCGACTTCCAAAGCGCCTCGGAGATGACGAGACCGAACCCCTCGCGGATAGACTTCTGCAGCAGGACGTCCGCGGCGCTCTGGAAGGCGTTGACCTCCAGGTTGCCGACGCCGTTCAGGTTGGTGAGCACGTGGATGTCGTAGTCCTCTCCCGCCTTGCGCACGATGCGTTCGTAGAACGACCACGCCTCCGGGTCGTCGTTCGCCATCGCGGCGACCATGAGCAGTTGCAGGTCCGGGTACTCCTCCTTGAGCGCCTTGTAGACGTCCAGCACGCCGAGCGGGTCCTTCCACGGGTCGAAACGGGAGATCTGGGCAATGATGGGGCGGTCCGGGTCGACCTCGTAGCGGGCGAGGATGTCCCTTATCACGACGGGCGAGATCTCCGAGTTCTTGGTGCTGGTGGGGTCGATCGCCGGCCAGATAGTCGCCAGTTCCGGGCCGGGGATGGGCTCCTTCACGTACTCGGCGAGGGTGAAAACGAGGGCGTCGTAACTGGAGATGTAGCCGCGCAGGAACCCCCACACCTCCGGCAGCGCCTCGGTCGTGTCGAGGTGGCAACGCCAAACCCACTTCGCGCCGAGCATGTCCGGGTCTCGTTCGCGGAGGTACTCGAGAACGCCGGCTGGCTGGGGGTCGTGGATGTAGACGAAGTCGTACCGCCCGTCCATCGCATCGGCGTTCGCCTTGTTGGTCTCCCGCCAGAGGTCGGCCATCGCCTTGTTCCAGGGGATGTACATGCCTTGGAGAGCGTTGTGCATGCTCTTGGAAACGTTGAAGAACTCCGCGGACGCTTCCATGACGTGCCAGTGTGCGTCTACACCGACGTCTCTGAGCAATGGGATGAAGCTGTTGAGAATCTCCGCGACGCCTCCGCCGAACGCCGTGGCGTTGAGGTGCAGCACGCGGGCGTCCTTCAGGGGCGCGGCCAGCATGCGGAGTTCCGCCACTTGCTCCTCGCCGACATGCGTCTCGTACTCGTCCAACGCCTTGGGCGTGATGGGGACCGGAGTGGGCATCAGCGCCTCGACGACCGCCGGCGCTGCTTCAGCATCTGCTGAAAGACCTTGAGATAGCCGGCAAGGTAGTGAGTGATGAGGTGACTCCGGGCAACGTGCCGGTGCGCGGCCTGTCCGAGCCGGGCTGCCGTCCTGGGGTTCCTCAGCAGCCGTTCGATAGCCGCGGCCTGCTCCTCCGTGGTGTCGGCGAGCAGAGCGGTCCTGCCCTCGATCAGGAGGGCCTCGGCGACGGAGCTGCGGGCGCTGACGATGGGGCGGGACTGCCACATCTCCTCCAGCAGCTCCACGGATATGCCCCGCGGATAGCCCTCGTGGATGAGCACCGTCGCCTCTTCCCGCAGAGCGGAGAGTTCCACGTTGCCCACGCGGTCCATCTCCGTCAGCACGAGCACGCCGCCCAGGCGTTGGGCGCGTTCTCGCAGGACGTTGAGCTTGTTGCTCAGCCCCGGCTCATCGGAGACGAGATTGGTTATGACGAGTTGCACGTCCGGACGGTGCTCCCTGACCAGGGAGAACGTGTCCAGCACGCGTTCGGGGTCGTCGTCGCGCATGCTGAGGACGATCTGGCCGATGACGGGCTTGTCCACGTGCAGGCCGCGCTGAGCGAGGATGGTCTCGCGCACCTCGTCGGAGACGGGCCGCGCGCTGGGGCTGAGGGGGTCGACGCCTGGAGGGACGACGAACGTGCGCCGCGTCGGAGCGTCGGGGCGGATGAAGGGCTTGTAGTCGTAGACAGACGCGTCGAAGTTGTCCGCGTGCTGGCGGATGAGCGACCACGCGTTCGGGACGGCGTTACGGTAGTCACGGTGGGAGTGCCACAGCCAGACGCCCGGCGGAGGCTGTCCGTGCTGATGGGTAAGGGCAGCGTGAAGCCCGGCGGACGCAGAGTGGTGCACGACAACGACATCGAACTCCTCGTCGAACATCTGGGCGTTCCCGCGGTTGAACTCCCACCACTCGTTCTCGCGCTGTTCCTGCCAGCTTCCGGCGTACCCGGAGAGCGCGCGGCGGAGCGCCCGGTCCATCTCCACGTACTCGGCGGCGACCCGCACCTGCTGCCACTGGATGTTCAGTCCGAGGTCCGCCAGCAGCGGCACGGAACTCTGGAGCAGGCGGCGCACGG
>JAPOOH010000566.1 GCA_026713505.1 Chloroflexota bacterium
AGTCCCGTGGCCTCGGGCACCGGTAGCGCGTCCATGTCGGCCCGAAAGGCCACCAGCGGGCGTTCCTGCGCGCCCCTCAGGTAACCGACCACACCCGTGTGGGCGATGCCTGTTTCGACCTCGAGGCCCATCTCCCGAAGCGCCTCGGCCACCACCTCTGAAGTGCGAAACTCCCGGTTGCTGAGTTCCGGATTCTGGTGAAAGTCCCGCCGCCAGGCGATGACCTGGGACTCGCCCTCGGCCGAGAGCCGGTCGATCGCTGACTCCTGAGCACCGGCGGAAGGCGCGAACGAACCGGCGGACACAATGACTGCCGCCAGTGCTCCCAATGCAGCGCGCCAGAACACGCCGCCGGCAAGTTGCACCGGGATTCCTTGCATGGAAATGACTGAATTCACAATGGGGAACCTGTGGATGAGCTGATACGATCCTGTCACAATCGTGCCCCACCGTTCCGGGGTTGGCAAGCTGCCCATGCCGCTCTCAAATCTGACCCAGAGTCCAGACCACTACACCCATGGCCAGTAACCGCACATCGAAATCCGGTCAGGTCGTGCTGCACCCGGTGGTCACGGCAAAGCTCGCTGAAATCCAACGGCTGCGCGCGGATCTGGGCGTACTCATCGAAGAGCGGGAGGCACTGCTCAAGCGCGGCGACTACATTCTGGCGCGCTACGCTCGGACGGTCGGACACCTGGAGTATGAACTGTATCGCGTGCAGGTCTCGGTTGCGGAATTGCGGTACCGGATCGGCTTCCTGCAGCGGTTGGCCAACCGGGGAAAGCCGGTCAAGGTCACTGACCACCGCAAGCTCGACCAATTGGTCAACCAGGAGTTCGCCAAGTCCCGGGAGGACCTGGTCAACCGCGAAAAGGCGTTGCGCGAGTCCGAGGGTTACCTCGCATCGCTGGTTGAGCTACTTGCCGACGACGAGGTCCTGGAAATGAAAGCCCTCTACCGCAGGTTATGCATGAAATACCATCCGGACATGGGCGGCGAGCGGTATCCGGAGTGGGAACAGCGCTGGAAGGCTCTTCAGTACGCTTATCGCAATAGCGACCTCGAGTTGCTGCGGGCACTTGCAGGAGCCGCCGGAGACGAAGAGCTGACCCTGCCGGATGATCTCGACGCCGAAATCGGACGGCTCAGGGAGCGCCTCGAAGCGCAACGACAAGCGATCGCAAGTATGCTCGCCTCACCCCCTTACTCCTATGAGGCGCAATTGAAGGACGCTACCTGGGTGAAGCGGAAGCAGAAGGAGCTGAAGCTGGCCCGGGAAGAAGCCGAGCAGCAGCGGGAGCAATTGCAGGCGCTCCATGATTCCCTTCTGGCAAACGAGGATTCGGCGCATTGAGCAAGGCACTCTCGAAGGACGAACTGATCCGATCGCTGCTGCGCAAGAGCATCGGCGGCGTCCCGATGCAAATTCCGTTCGCGCAGGACATTTTTCTTTGCCACCTCCATGTGACGGGCACGCCTTACTACGACGCCCGAACCGCCAAGAAGCGGCTTGAGCCCGGCCAGAGGCTGACCCTGCGCCGTGAGCCGGGCAACCCGCATGACGAGATGGCGATCGAGATCCTGACCGCCGAACCGCTCAAGCTGGGCTACATCCCGCGAAGGCTCAACGAGATTCCGGCGCGGCTGATGGATGCCGGCAAGAAGCTGTTCCTGGAAGTAAAGGCTGTCAAGGAATACAACGACTACATCGATATCGCCGTGAAGCTCCAAATGGCGGACTTCTGAGCGCTCTGCAGGACGCTCATCAAGCCCGGCTATGACGGTTCAATCCACCGCGCGCGGTCGAGGCGGTGCCGTGGATCCCCTGACCACGATGCGCGGCTCCAGCCGTAGCTGCTTGACCGGCGCATCGGGTTGGTTGATGCGCTCCAGCAGGAGTAGCGCCGCCTGAATGCCAAGTTCGTCGAGCGGTATGTGCAATGTAGTGAGCGGCGGGTCGAATCGGTCCACGAAGGGCATGTCGTTGAACCCCGTCACCGAGATATCGTCCGGGCATCGCAGACTGCGCGCCCGAATCCCGTCGTAACAGCCCAGCGCGAGAAGGTCGTTGGCGGCAAGCACCGCGGTGAAATCCCTGGTCCGCTCCAAAATACGGCTGAATGCGCGCTCCCCGGCGGCCTCCGTGTAGTCGCGGGCGTTAACCACCCGTTCACGGTCCAGTGTCAGGCCGAAGCGTTTGCACGACCGCAAGAAAGTTTTGTAGCGCATATAGCCGGTGGAGGTGCTCTGGGGGCCTC
>JAPOOH010000417.1 GCA_026713505.1 Chloroflexota bacterium
GGCCGTGTTGGGAGAGACGAGTCGCCTCGGGCGGCTGCCGGTCGTGAACTTCGCGGCGGGCGGCGTCGCCACCCCCGCCGACGCCGCGCTGATGATGCACCTGGGAGCGGACGGTGTCTTCGTCGGCTCCGGCATCTTCAAGTCCGGCGACCCCTCCGCACGGGGCAAGGCCATCGTCAAGGCGGTCACTCACTACGACGACCCTCTGGCTATCGCCGAGGCTTCCAAGGGCCTCGGAGAGCCGATGGTCGGCATCAGCGCGCGCTCCCTCGCCCCCGAGCAGGAGCTCGCCACGCGGGGCTGGTGAGGCCAGACACCACGACGAGGTGACCGCGACGGCAACCGTCGGCGTACTAGCACTCCAAGGCGACTTCCAGGAGCACTGCACCGCGCTCCAGGGTCTGGGCGCGTCTGTTGTCGAAGTGCGCCGGTCGGACCAGCTCGACGGGATAGATGCGCTCATCATCCCGGGCGGCGAGAGCACCTCCATGGCCAAGCTCATGGACGCCTATGCGATGCGCGTTCCCTTGCGAGCATTCGCGAGCAGCGGACGCCCGGTCTGGGGCACCTGCGCGGGGCTCATCCTCCTGGCCTCCCGCCTGGCGGAAGACCGTCCTGAACCCCTTGGACTCATGGACATCGCCGTGCGGCGAAACGGGTTCGGCAGGCAGGTGGACTCGTTCGAGACCGAGCTGGACATCGCCGGAGTTCCGGGCGACGCCGTGCACGCAGTGTTCATCCGCGCACCGCTCATCCTCGACACGGGCCCGGACGTGCAGACGCTCGCGTCGCTGGAGGACGGCACGGCCGTCGTGGTACGGCAAGGGCATCTCCTCGCTTCCGCTTTCCACCCGGAGTTGACGGGAGATGCGCGGATGCACCGCTACTTCCTGGACATGCTTCCGGTGGGAACGGCGCCATGATCCGCGCATTCCGCATGACCGACGCGCCGTACCTGCTGGTGCAGGGCTGCCCCAGCAGCAGAGACCTCGTCCATAGCCGTGCTTCGCTGGGGCACCTGGGTGACAGGCTCAGCCGGACGACCGCCGCATGCATCGGCATGTCCAGCGGACCGGGCCGGAAGGTGCTCGGCTCGTTCGAGAGGGGATCGTTGGAAGCGCTCGTCATCGTACAGGTGCGGCGGGCTGCTTCCGTGTGGGAAGTCTCCGGTTTCTTCGCGTCCTCCGAGGGATACGCCAAGGTGGACGATCTGCTGCTTGCCGCGGCGGCGGCGGCAGGCGAGGCAGGGGCCGAACGCGTCTTCCTCCGCTGCGACACCGAAGGCCCGGCGTGCGGTCCGGCGCAACGCGCAGGCTTCCACCGCGCCTTCTCGGAGGAGCTGTTCAGCGGCAGGCTCCGGCCGACGCGCGACACCCCCATGCACTTCCGCCCCCTTCGGGAACGCGACCTGCACGACGTGTTCCGCTTGCAAGTGGCCACCGCTCCCATCGACGCACGCCAGGCCATAGGCCTGACCCTCAACGAATGGAGAGCGGGTCAGGAGCCCGGAGCGGGAAGGAGCAGGGAGTTCGTGTGCGATACTGAGCATGGCGTCAGCGCGTGGGCGCGCCTGGACCGCAGGAACGATTCCCTTCTCGTGGAGGCAGCCTTGCACCCGGACTTTCCCGCACTCGCCCCCATGCTGGTGGAAGGCGTGGCCCGGGTCGCCCGCCACGACTCCGCACGCTGGGTCGTCCCGACATACCAGCCCTACCTCGCCCGGGCCCTCACGGACCAGGGCTGGCGACTGGAATGTACGTACGAAGTCTCGGTCAAACCCATCGCGCGACGTGTGCGCCAGACGTCGATGACGCCCGTGCAGGCATAGATGACAACACAACCAGACACCCAGCTCGGACCGACCACAGAGAAGGAGCGGCAAGACCTCTACGCCGTGCTGCCGGAACAGATACGCAGGGCCGTGGAAGAGCAGCCCGACCCCGAGGACCTGTTGGAAGTCGTGCTCGACCTCGGGCGGCTGCCCGAGGCGCGGTTCGCCGGCAGGGACGTACACCTGGGCTGCACCGACGTCTCCAGGGAAGACCTGGACCACGTCACCGCGCGCGTCGGCGACTTCGGCGACGACAACCGCGCCGGCATCGAGCGCACTCTCCACCGCATCTCCGCCATCCGCAACCGGAAGGGCGAGGTGGTCGGCCTTACGTGCCGCGTGGGCCGGGCGGTCCAGGGAAGCGCGCGCGTTATCGAAGACATGGCGCTCTCCGGCAGAAGCATCCTGCTCGTCGGCAGGCCGGGCGTAGGGAAGACCACCATCCTTCGGGAGCTCGCGCGCGTCCTGGCGGACGCGGGGAAGCGCGTCATCATCGTGGACACGTCCAACGAGATCGCCGGCGACGGCGACATCCCGCACCCGGCCATCGGCAGGGCGCGGCGGATGCAGGTCCCCACCCCGTCCCGTCAGCACGCGGTGATGATCGAGGCTGTCGAGAATCACATGCCGCAGGTCATCATCGTGGACGAGATGGGCACGGAGCTGGAGGCCATCGCCGCAAGGACCATCGCGGAGCGGGGCGTGCAGCTCGTCGCCACCGCCCACGGCAACACGCTGGAGAATCTCCTCGTGAATCCCACGCTCTCCGACCTCGTTGGGGGAGTGCAGACGGTGACGCTGGGCGACGAGGAGGCCCGCCGCCGCCGCACCCAGAAGACGATCCTGGAACGGAAAGCGCCGCCCACCTTCGACGTCCTCGTGGAGATACAGAGCTGGTACAGCGTGGCCGTGCACGCCGACGTGGCGAAGACGGTCGACACCGTGCTGCGTGGAAGGAGCGTCACGCCCGAGACACGGGAGTTGGATGAGACCGGAGCGGTGCGCAAGAGCTACCAGCGGGCTGCAACCCCGCCGGAGTTCGAGGTCGCACCCTTCGTCTACGGCCAGGAGCGGCAGCGCCGGTACGACCAGGAACGGGAGCACCGGCCCCGGAGAGAAGACCAGTCCTTCTTCCAGCCGGAACCTCCGTCCAGCCAACCGGCCAGACCGGCCACGCGCGTCCATCCGTTCGGCGTGAGCCGCGAGCGACTCACACAGTCGGCGAGCGGCGCCGGACTCAGCGTGAAGGTAGCGGACAGCCTGGTCGATGCCGACGTCGTGCTGACGACCAAGGCGCACTACCGTCGGCGTCCCAACGTGCTCCTTGCCGCCGAGGAGCAGGGCGTACCGGTGTTTGTACTGCGACGCAACACACCCGGCCAGATCGTCGGTTTCATCGAACAACTCGGCGAGACGGCCAGCGACGGAGAGGCCGGCCACAACGGAGCGATGGAGGCGGAGGAGGGAGTGCAACGCATCCTCTCCGGCGAGACGAGCACCGTGGAGCTGCGCCCTCAGTCCTCGTTCGTGCGGCGCATCCAGCACCGCATCGCGGATCAGGCGCAGCTTCGCTCCCACAGCGTGGGACGGGAGCCGCGACGGCGCGTCACCATACGCCGTTCGAGGTGACGCCCGCGCCCGCGTGCTATCATCCGCGTTCCTCAGGAGACTCGTTTGAGCGGTTTGTTCATATCGTTCGAGGGTGGGGAGGGCTCGGGCAAGACCACCCAGACCGACTTGCTGGTGGCACGCCTGGAAGCCGAAACCGGGCGGCGCGTCGTGCGCCTGCACGAGCCCGGCGGCACCCCTCTGGGCGAGTACATCCGTGAGTGGGTGAAGGCGCAAGGCGCGCCGCTCACGCTTCCGGCCGAGCTGCTGCTGTTCGTGGCGTCCCGTGCGGAACTCGTGCAGCGCGTCATCCGTCCCGAACTCGACGCGGACTCGATCGTCGTCGCTGACCGCTACGCGGACTCGACCACGGTCTACCAGGGCCACGCTCGCGGGCTTCCGCTGAAGGATGTACGGGCTGCCAACGCCATCGCCACAGGCGGGGTGTGGCCGGACCTGACGTTCCTGCTGGACGTCCTGCCGGACGCCAGCCTGCGGCGGGCCGGCCTCCAGATGTCGTTCGACGAGGAAGGGCAGGTGGAGCCTGTCCCGCGAGCAGACGACAGCACAAAGAGGCGCTTCGAGGAGCTCGGCGCGTCGTTCCACCGGAGGGTGCGGGAAGGCTACCTGCGTCTGGCGAAGGCCGAGCCCGAGCGCTGGGTGGTGGTGGACGGTCAGCAGCCGGTGGAGGAGGTCCACGCTCAGGTATGGGAGCGGGTGCAGGGACTGCAGCGCTCCATGTAGCGGTCCCGCTTGACAGGGGTGGCCGCTCTCGTCTAGTCTTGTCAGGTTCCCCTCTCCGGGAGAGGGGTTCTTGGAAAAGGGCACCTTAACAAGTGAATAGTGGAAGGAAAGCGCCGCGTGCCCCATTGGGGTACGCACCCTGTCAAGAAGAAACGAGCCTCCTAGAGGCTCAGATCTGATTGAGAGTTTGATCCTGGCTCAGGACGAACGCTGGCGGCGCGCCTAATGCATGCAAGTCGAACGAGCGGACCC
>JAPOOH010000418.1 GCA_026713505.1 Chloroflexota bacterium
AAAGGCCGTCCCGCTCTCGGTCGCCTACCACGACTCGTGCTACCTGGGACGTCACAACGACATCTACGAGGCGCCGCGGGAGATCGCGCGTGCGATCCCCGGCTTGCAACTCGTGGAGATGGGCGAAGGGCGTTGCCGCGAGCGCGGCTTCTGTTGCGGCGCAGGCGGGGGACGGATGTGGATGGAGGAGCAAGGCACCCGCGTCCACCACATCCGCACCGACCATTTCCTTGAAACCGGCGCAGACGCGGTCGGAGTCTCCTGCCCGTTCTGCCTCCAGATGATGGAAGAGGGCATCGGCGCGAAGGGGCAGGAGGGCAGCCGGTCCGCGAAGGACCTGCTGGAACTGCTGGCGGAGAGCCTCGACGAGCCGTAGGCTCAGTCGTTCCTGCGGAGGCAGGAACCTCGTCCCTGTGCGGAGCCGCCACGTCCACCTGCCCTTGAGGCTACGAGATTCCCGCCTTCGCGGGAATGACGGCTGATAGTCGCGCCCGTCAGCCGCGTCAGCCTACTCGTCGTCCTCCGGGAGGTCGGGGAGGAGGGCGTCGTCGAAGATACCGATGCCCGCGCCGACGGCGGCGAGCTCCGGCGAGTCGTCGAGGAGCGACAGCGGCACCTCTGGCACTTTGACCGGCGTCGTGTCCGGCGCCTCGAGGATGTCGAGCGCGGGGATGAGCGGCTCCTCAGTCGGTGTGGCAGCCACGGGGAACGAGACCTTGGCGCGCTGGCTCGGATGCTGGTACGCCTCCCGCAGCACGACGCGCACTGCGCCTTTGGCAGTACCGGAGACCGCACCCTCGTAGCGGTTGCCGCCCGCAATCAGGTTCAGCAAGCGGTGGGCCGTCCCCGGTGGGACGAGGCCCAGGCAGTTGCCGTTCGGGTCCATCACGCCGAGTGTCGAGCCGTTGGCCTCCAGCGTGACCGGCGTACCGGGCGACGGGTTGCCAGCGGTCGACGCCAGGAGCGACACCTCGGCGCTCTTGCCGCTGTCAGCGATGAATATGCGGGGCCTGACCGTGCTGCCACACGAGCGGCGGGACGTGGCACAGCCGTTGCTCGTCTCGGCCAACAGCCGTTCGACGTTCTTCGTAGCGATGGGATTGCCGGGGCTGAGCTTGAGTGCGCGGCGAAAGGCGTCGAGCGCCTGGCCAGGCTCGCCGACTTCGGCGAGCGCCTTGCCGAGGCGGTTCATCGCTCCGACGTCGTCGGGCGCGCCCTCAAGGATCTCGCGGTTGAGCTGGGCGGCCTCTTCCCACTCCCCGCTCATCGCAAGGCTCACCGCTTTCCTTGTCTGCTCCTTCAACAACCGGACATGTTCTTCTTCACGATGGATCATGACGACGACTCCCGTCGCCGACGCACGCACCCCCTCTTGTGGCGGCGTATCTCTGTTGCTTACGAACCCTGCATCAGGCGGTGCTCGATGGCCATGCACTTGTCCATGACGACGCGCAGACCCGCGGCTTCCGCCCTTGCCGCTGCCTCGCCGTGGGATATCCCCAGTTGCATCCACACGGCGTCGGCCCTTATCCGGATGGCGCCGTCCACAACGGGCGGCACATCCACCGCTCTCCTGAATATGTCCACCACGTCGACGTGCTCCGGCACGTCCTCCAGCCGGGCGTACGGCTGCTCGCCGAGCACCGGGCCGGTGAGGCCCGGGTTGACCGGGATGATCCGGTAGCCGCACTCCTGCATGTACTTCGCGACCCCGTGGGACGGGCGGTCCGGCCTGTCGGACAGTCCGACGACGGCGATAACCGTGCTCTCGCGCAGGACCTGTTCCGCCGTGTCCACCGGAGCGTTCCTCCCTACTCCAGATTATTGAGACGCTAGATTGACGTTCCACGCGCTCAGCGTCAAGCAACTTCCGGGGGAGATTCAGCGGATTTTATGGAAGGGTCTCCGACCAAGAATGCCAACGACCCAGGATTCTGGCATTCGTGGTCGCTGTCTTACGAGTAAACCGGCCATGTCCCTTGGCATTCTTGGTCGCCTTGGTCAGGGGTGTTTCAAAGGCCGTGGCCTGCTTCCCGCGACCAAGAAACCAACAATACCAACGAAAACAAAGTTTGTGCGCACGCCCATAAACCCAGCTTATAGGTGAGGGGCGAGCCATAAACAGAATCTATGGGTGATGCGTGCACGACGGTCATGCATCCAGCGTAGGCGATGAGGGGGCCACCGCGACAGGGGCCGGTGTCGCGAGGGAATGCCAGTCCACTCCTCCCGTTGCATCGCCCGATGTGGATGCACTCGTGAGCGCGGCAGTCGCCGTTGCGGCAGAAGCGAGCGCTCCGGCCTACGTGCCGCGGCGGTAGCCGCCTATCAAGACATGACTGCCGTCGCGCCAGAAGCACTCGGCCTCGTCAAACCCGGCGGAACGGAGCCAGTTGAGGTGGTCCGGAAGCGTTGGACGGTTCCTCCCCCTTTGCCGGCCGCTGTTCCATGAGGCCCGGCGTCCAGCCAGCTCCGCGGCCATCTCTTCCAGCGTGGGCTGGATGCCCGTCTCGTCGAACCGGCTCCACTGTTCCATCACCAGTCTCGCGTTCGCATCCGCCGCTCTCGCGGTATCGCCCAGCTGTACGAGCTCCCAGTTGAGGAACGCGCCGCCGGGGTTCACGATCTTGAAGATGTCGGCATACACGCGAGAGATGAGTTCGTGAGTCCGAAGGTTGTGGATGGCGATGGCGGACACCACACCGTCCACCGGCTCACCAACCGCCTCCGACCACGTGGGGTCTGTGAGATCCGCCAGGGCGTGAGAAGTCCGGCCCTCGTATTGTTCCAGGCGTTGGCGCGCGCGTTCCAGCATGGGCGCCGAGAAGTCGTGCAGGACCACGTGCGCGTTGGGGAACGTCTCCAACACCACCTGGGCCACCGCTCCATAACCCGCGCCGACGTCCAGCACGCGTACCTTCGCGTCCCGCTCGAACGGGAGCAGTGCGGCCATACGCCGCAGATTGTCCCGTCTCTCTTCATCACGGCCGGCGTCCCGTCCTATCCAGTAGTCAACGTACTCCGGCGACTGCCAGTCGTGCTCATCTCCCCGCGGCGAGCCTGTCGTCATGGCGTGTGCTCCCTTTCGTTACGACTCAGTGCTGGACAACCCTGGCCTGGCATGAGCCCAGTCATGCCAACTGCGTACCGCTACCGGGGACAAGGAAGGAGTGTACAACGGCAATCTTACACAACTGCGTGCCGCGCAACAGCGCCGCGTAACGCTCACCACGATCAGCACCCGAGGATGCTTCGCCTCCGTTGAGCACGGAGCCAGGCTTAGCTATTGGAGATGAGGCTTCGAACGAGCCTCACGGCGCGGTCTGCATCCACATCGACGGCGACATTCACGGACCCGCCCCCGTACTCCGGGAGGGTCCGGCCTCGTTCGTCCCCGTCCGTCAAGACGGAAACCCGCGCCGGGCGGCACGTGAGGACGTCCGGTGCGATGGCTGCCGCCACTGCCTGCGGGTCTTGCAGGTAGAACTCCTGCAGGTCGTCGCATGCCCGGAACCGGTCAGCCAGGATGCGGTTGCCCAGCACGGCGGAATTCGATGCGCCCTCGAACCATTCCGGCCCGTCCCTCCGATGCATGGACGTCCGGTGTGTGACGTCGAGGCCGACGACGGTCACCGGCGCCCCAGACGCGAAGACGGCGTTGGCGGCCCAGGGATCTTCGTGGATATTGAACTCGGCATGGGGTGTGACATTGCCCGGCACGTCGAACGCGCCGCCCATGACGACGATCTCCGCGAGCGCATCGACGAGGTCCGGGCAACTGTCCAGCGCGGCAGCGATGTTGGTGAGCGGGCCGAGCGCGATGACGGTCAGCCGATCGGCGGACCCTGCGGCGCGGTCGCATATGAACTCTGCCGCGCTCATCCCGTGCGGTTCCAGCGTCGGGGCAGGCAAGCGTACGCCGAGTCCTCCCGACCCGTGAACGTGGTAGGCATTGGTGAACGAGCCGCGCAACGGGCGGTCGGCGCCGACCGCCACCGGTATGACGCTCTGCTTACCATCGAGGTGTTCGAGCAGCCCGAGGGTGTTATAGGTCGAGTCGGACAGCGTGGCGTTCCCGCCCACTGTGGTGATGCCCTCGATCAGCATGTCGGCCGAGTTCAACGCCATCATGAGCGCGAGGGCATCGTCGGTGCCGGGATCGGTATCGATGATGACGGTACGCATACGCGCGACACTCTATCAGCCTCAGGAGGGTTCACGATGAACCGGTTGGGCCCTTCTGGGAACCAGGCAGGGGTTCACCGGAGACGCAGACGACAGGAGTAGATGAGAACCAGATGGAACCGAATGGCGGAAGGCACTCACACCGCAACGCCTGCCCCATCCCTCGCTCAACGGGAGAGGTTGAAACCAGCGTTGCCGGCGTCAGCCGGCAGGGGCTGGGGCGGGGTCCTCGGCGGGGTCCGGCGTAGGAGTGGGTTTGAGGAGGTCGACGAGCTCGATGTCGAAGTTGAGGGCTTCGCCCGCGAGGGGATCGTTCGCGTCGAGGGTAACGACGGTGTCGGTGATCGCGGTGACCTCCGCCTGGATGGTCTCGGAGATCGGAAGGACCATGCCGACGGTGAGCTGGGCCAGGAGTTCCGGTGGGAAGTCTCCGACCGGCACGTCCACGATGAGTTCGGGGACGACTTCACCGTACGCCTCGGCGGCCTCCAGGCGCACGTTTACGCGCTCGCCGGGGGCAAGCCCGCGCACGGCGGTGTCGAACCCCTCGATCATCTGGCCGCTGCCGACGATGAAGTCTATCGGAAAGCCATCGCGCGATGTGCCGAACTCGGTGCCGTCGTCAAGAGTGCCGGTGTAGTGCACCATCGCTCGGTCGCCTGCCTCCGCGACAGGGACGGGTGTCGGTGTAGGCGTCGGGGATGCGCAGCCGACCGCGACAACCAGGGCGGCGATAAGGAGAACGGTCCCGGTGAGGCCGGGGCAGAGGACGTGGGCGATGCGGGGGTTCATGCGACGGTCATCTCCCCACCGCAAGCGGCTCGCAGCGAACCGCTGTGTGCGCTGGCGCGCACGTGTGCCCTGTCGGGCACCTGGATTCCCGCCTTCGCGGGAATGACGGAAACAAGGCGGGGTTAATCGCGCACGCCCGATCCGGCGCCATCTTCGATGGCGTTGCGCATGGCGGCGACTGCTTCGGCGATGGTCACGCGGTCATTGTACACGGCGGAACCAGCCACGATGACGTTCGCTCCCGCTGCTACGACACGCGCGGCATTATCCGGTTTGATGCCGCCGTCGATCTCCACCTCGGTGGCGAGGCCAAGGTTGTCTATCGTGGCGCGCAGGCGTTCCACCTTCGGGAGCACGCCGGGGATGAACGACTGCCCGCCGAAGCCCGGGTTCACCGACATCACGAGCACGAGGTCCAACTCCGGCAGTATCTCGCTGAGCGTCGTTTCCGGTGTCGATGGGTTGAGCGAAACGCCCGCGGTCGCGCCGAGGTCGCGTATCTGGTGGACAGCGCGGTGCAGATGCGTGACGGCCTCCTGGTGCACGGTGACCTTGTCCGCGCCCGCGGCGACGAAGTCCGGGATGAGACGTTCCGGCTCCACGATCATCAGGTGCACGTCCAGCGGGAGGCTCGTGTGCGGGCGTATCGCCTCAACGACGAGCGGGCCGATGGTGAGGTTCGGGACGAACCGCCCGTCCATCACGTCGACGTGGATATAGTCTGCGCCCGCCTTCTCCGTCTCGCGCACGACGTCGCCGATGCGGGCAAAGTCCGCCGAGAGGATGGAGGGTGCGAGTTTGACGTCAGCCATGGGGGGCCTCCCTGTGGGCGGGCGTACACCCTACCGGAACCCTGTTGCCCGAGGCCCCACGCCGGCCCCGCCCCACCGCGTGCGCTGCCCGCGCACCCTGGATTCCCGCCGGTGCGGGAATGACGAGTGTCTCAACCACGAGAGGCCTCCAAGCGGGCCTTTGCGGCGGCGAGGGCTTCGCGGACTCGGGTGGGCGACGCGCCACCGGGCACGTCGCGCGCCGTTGCGCTGGCGAGCGCGGTGAGTTCGCGGGCGCCTTCGTCGAACGCGGAGCAGTGTGCCTGCATCTCGTCGAGCGGGAGCGCGGTTACCGGGACGCCGCGCTCAGCCGCGAGCTCGCAGAGCGCGCTCACGGCGGCGTGAGCATCGCGGAACGGCACGCCCTTGCCGACGAGGTAGTCGGCCATGTCGGTCGCGAGCAGCATGCTGTCTTCGGCGGCCTGGCGCATCCGCTCCGCGTTCACGGAGCAGTCGCTCAGCATGCCGCGCATCGCGTCGAGGGTCGCTTCGAGGGTGTCGACGGCGTCGAACAGTCCTTCCTTGTCCTCCTGGAGGTCGCGGTTATAGGTGAGCGGGAGGCCCTTGAGCGTCGTGAGCAGGCCGACGAGGC
>JAPOOH010000612.1 GCA_026713505.1 Chloroflexota bacterium
GATGGGCTCGCTGGGCGAGGTGGACATCCAGTTGAAGGCAGGCCAGTACGCGGCCGCGATCGAAACCGCTGGACTCGTTCTCGGAGATGGCCGCACGAAGCCGCCGGAAGTGTGCTGGAGAGCGCACGCGCTCCGCGCTCACGCCGCGCTTCTCCAACCCGATGTGACAGCGGCCGTCCGCGACATCAGAGCGCTGCTCCAGATTCTGCCGGAGTGGAACTCGCCACCGAGGGAGACCATTCAGTCTCTCCTGATCCTGGCAGACGGCATCGGGCCGGAACCGATGATTCGCCTCATTGAGGCTTCACCCGCCAAGGTTTTCCTGCTCCCGGTCACGACGGCACTCCAGTGGGAGTTGGGAAGGCGGCCCCGGGTGCCGCTGGAGGTCGAGGAGGTCGCCAAGGACATCGCTTCCGATCTGGCGGGATTGAGGGGCGCCACCTCGGCCGATGCTGCCTGACTGGGAGCGTGGAACTTGGCGCCGGAGGTGCGAAGTGTGGGCCTTGGCGCTCGTCCGGTCCCGTAGAATCGGCGGGACGACCTCGCCGAGCCGCGGGCGGTGAGCGCAGCGGGGGAGGAACGAGCCAGCCAAGGCTGGATGAGCGTCCTGACCCGATGTCCGATATCTACAACTACCATGCCGAGGTCGAACGCGATGAGGACGGTCGCCATGTCGTCACGTTCCCGGACTTCGGATGGGGCGCGACGGACGGCGCGACGCGGGAGGAGGCGCTGGCCGAGGCCCACGACCTGCTTCGCGAGTTAATCGCGGCCACGATGCGCGAGGGCAAGGACTTGCCGCCGCCCTCGCGCGCTACGAGACGCCCCAATCCATGATCCCCAAGACCGTATTCGAGACCTGCAGGCCGCGTGCCGATGTGCTGGCGGGCGCCGTCAGTGAGGCCGAGTTCGCGGCTGACCTGGCGGCGGTCGTTGCGGGGAACGGACCAGAGGAATACCGCGACCCGGTGCGGTTCTTCCGGAACACGCATCCCACGCGGGGCCTGAAAACGTTGCTCGCCAACGTCTGTCGACGGCTCTCCGGGGCAGGGGGAGAGGCTGCGGCGATCTTCCGGCTCGACACCTCCTACGGCGGCGGCAAGACGCACGGGCTGATCGCGCTCGCGCACGCCGCCCGCGGGATGGCCGGGGTCGGTGAGATCGGGGAGTTCCTGGATCCGGCGCTCGTGCCACGGAAACCCGTGCGGCTTGCCGTGTTCGACGGCGAGAACGCCGACCCGGCGAACGGTCGCGATATGGGCGACGGGGTGCTCGCCCGGACCCCTTGGGGCGAGATCGCCTACGCACTCGCGGGTCCGGCTGGCTACGAGCGCGTGCGGCAGAGCGACGAGACGGCCGTCGCGCCGGGGGCGGGCACGCTGCGAGAACTCTTCGGCGGCGAGCCGACGCTGATCCTGCTCGACGAACTCTCGGTTTGGCTCCGCAAGGGCAAGCGGCTGGGGTCTGCGGGCGATCAGTTGACGGCGTTCCTGCCCTCGCTCTTCAAGGCGGTCGAGGGAGCGCCGCAAGCCGCCCTCGTCTATACGCTCGCCATCGGCAAGGGTGGGGGCGCGCGGGACGCCTACTCCGAGGAGAACCAGTTCATCGCCGCCCGAATGGCCGAGGCCGAAAGCGTCTCGGCGCGGAAGGCCACGCTCCTGAACCCTACCGAGGACGACGAGACCGCGCCCGTGCTGCGCCGGCGCCTCTTCGAGTCGGTGGACGCGGAGGCTGCCGAAGCCGCAGTCCGCGCCTACCGGTCGGAATGGAGTGACGCTGGCGACCGGATATCCCCGGACGCCGCCCGCGCGGAGACCGCCGACGAGTTCCGGCGCTCCTACCCGCTTCACCCGGAGGTCCTCCGCACCCTGACTTCCAAGACGGCGAC
>JAPOOH010000622.1 GCA_026713505.1 Chloroflexota bacterium
CTTGATCCTTATATGGAAGATCCGGTCACAGGTTGGCTTGTCCATTGGATGATGAGCAGCAATCCGCGTAACACGACTTGGTTCTGGGCGTTTAGCCACTATCCGGCACTAGGCTTCGACCGCGACGCCCTTGTCCGTGGTATCGAGAGACTAGTCAAGGAACATCCTGGAACGCGCGCGTCGCTCTCGCCAATCAGAAACGATGTCGCCTGCTTTGTACGCACTTATGTTGGACAGCCCCCTTCAGCGAAGACTGGTCATGAGGAGTCGCTGGAATCGCCTCTCGCAGAGCTCGCTCTGATTCAACCAATCGGTAGACGGGACGGCTTCCGATTCGTCCGTGGTCGGAAACCCACGCTTGGGGCAGGAATGGTCGCCTTCGCAGTGCACGAGTATTGGTCGGGCCGATCAGCGGCGCGATCGGTCTCAAACGCGCGGAGTATTTCCTTCGAAGCTTTGGCCCATGAACCCGGCTCTCCAGGTCGAGTCTTTCTTCTAGACGAGAACGCGCTCTTTGATGTGCTAGTGGAGGTCGAGGAGGTAACTCGTGGGGCATATCGGTGGTCTGAAACGGCCGGACTGAAGCAGTTGGTATGTGAACGCCAGGTGGAGCCCAGCGAGGCATTTCAGTTCATTGCCCTCGATGCCGGACACGGCTTGCGAAGGAATGCCGTCTGATGACGCTTGCGGAGCGTGTCCATGTGGCTCCCCGGTATCAGCGCGCGATTCGAATCGACACTGATTTCGGCGAATCTGCTGCACTAGAGGGCTTTGTTTGCCCACAATCTTCTGCCGAGGCCCTAGAGATGATGGCGCGTCATGCGCTTGAAACCGGACAGGGTGCATTTACTTGGACCGGACCTTACGGAAGCGGCAAGTCGAGTCTCGCAGTTGTTTTGGGCGCTTTGTTGAACGGCGAGGGCGAGTTGCGAAGCGCTGCAAAGACGATCGTGGGAGAGAAGGTTTCGTCGCTTCTCCTGAAGGCATTCCCGCTGCGAAGCCGCGGTTGGCGCGTACTGCCTGTGGCTGGCCGGCGTGACCGACCCGCGCAAGTCATCGGGGAGGCAATCACCGATGCTGGCCTTTTGGGAACTGACAGCGAGGTATCGACTTGGTCAGAAAAAGAGGTAATCAATGCGCTAGAGGAAATTTCCGCGCGTTATCCACGCGCTGGTGGTGGACTCGCGGTGTTCATCGACGAGCTCGGAAAATTTCTTGAAAGTGCAGGCCGGGATGGAACGGATATCCATTTGTTCCAGCAAATTGCCGAAATAGCCTCACGTAGCGGCGGCAGGTTGCTGGTGGTCGGCATCTTGCATCAGGCCTTCGACGAATATGCACACCGCCTTTCTCGCGACACTCGGGAAGAGTGGTCAAAAATACAGGGGCGGTTTGTTGATCTGCCGATAAGTTCTGATGGAAACGAGCAGATCGATCTTCTGGCGCGCGCAATTGAGAGTGACTGCCGGACCGCACCAATCCGAGCCCTAGCTGAAGACATTGCTAGTCTTGTGCAGGGGAATGCTCCACCCGACTTGGCGACAATGCTTGGAAATTGTTGGCCGCTGCATCCGATAACGGCGTGTCTCCTCGGTCCTCTTTCGCGGCGCCGTTTCGGCCAAAACCAAAGGAGCCTGTTCGCCTTCCTAAACTCGGCTGAACCGGGCGGGTTCCGCGACTTCTTGAGCAATGCGTCTGAGAACCATCTCTATACACCAGACCGTTTGTGGGATTACCTCCGCATTAACTTGGAGCCGTCAATACTAGTCTCCCCCGACGGGCACCGGTGGGCATTGGCTGCGGATGCCCTAGGGAGATGTGAGGGGCAGGGCGGGACCGATTTGCATTTGCGGCTTCTGAAGGTGATAGCGCTAATAGATCTCCTAAAGGAGCGCTCTCGCCTGCCGACCAATTGGACTTTGCTTGCATCGGCAATGTCCAATGACAGTGCAAACGCAGTCAGAAAG
>JAPOOH010000470.1 GCA_026713505.1 Chloroflexota bacterium
CTCGTTACGTTCTCGCCCGTTCTTGGAACTCTTAGAGAAGAAAACGACGTCCTTGACCGCCATCCTGAGGTTGCTGAGGTTCTCCACCCGCACGAAGAAGCGGTGCTCCCGCTCTTCACCCGCGCGGTCGCCCCCGAGGGCGTTCCAGAGCGAAGTGAGCCGTTGTTGTCCGTCGAGCAATAGTTCTTCGGTCCGGCCCGTGTCGGCGTCAAGCCCCTTCAGGTTGCGAGCGTTGAACGGCAGATTGGATCCGGAATCGGCCTTGAGGACCAGAAACGTCCCGGTCGGCCGATCTTGGAAGAGCGCCCGCAGGTATTGGGCAGTTCGATCGTTGTCCCAGACATAGCTCCTCTGAAAGGTGGGGAGCGCAATCGCTCCGTCACTGGCGCGCTTTAGCCAGTCGTCGACATTTCGGTGTAGATAGCGCTCTGGATCGGACTTGTGCATGACAGGGCCCCCCGGCCCTCGGTTAGGAGTTCGTCGCGCCTAGATCAGTTGTTGGCCCGATCCAAGGAGGGTTTCGAAGGCACGGCGACGGCCGCCTCCATCACCGTTTGGAGTTCATCGTCGGACAGAATGCTGAGTTCGCGCGCTCCCTGAGCGGTTGCCACCCGCTGAGTTGCGCGTTGGAGTCCGTCCGTTCCTCCAACCGGGGCATCGGAATCGTTGGCTACAGTGCGGGCAACAGCGGCAAGGAAGGCGTTCCTCAACTCCGGCGACCCGAAGGTTGAGTTGCGAGACACAACGCGATCCACCAGCTTTTCCCAGTAGTTCTGGCTGCTACGGAGCACTCGGCGGACATCGGCGGCGACTCCGGGGTCGCTCTGGGCGACCTGATCCACCATCCGCTCCCGCCACCAGGCGCGAGCGAACGTGCAATCCACATACACGGTGCGATGACCCCGGACCTCGGGAATCCCACCGAGTCGACGCAAGATGGTCCTGGTGCAGTCGTCCATCAGCTTCGCCCGGGCCGAAGCTGATGTCTGAAGAGCACGGTCGATGCGCTCGCCCCCTCCGGCGAGATTGCCCCCGTTGCCGGCGAGATACTCCGACTCAATCCTCCCCGCCTCAATGTGCCGATAGGCGAGGCGAGCCCAGAATGTGGATCGACACGCAACCCGGGGCGTCAGATCGGACCACGCACTGAAGAGTCGCTGCTCGGTGTCTTGCGGAGGTGCCCGGAATTCGCCCTCCGTCAACGGTTCCGGAACCAAAGCGGGGCACCGAGTGCCGCCAACGGGGACAGAGTTCATGTATATGAGAAACAGATCGCTCCGTCGTGCGGCTTCCAGGAACTCTTCCTGGTTTGGACCACCCTTCGTCCGCAGCAGCGCCTTACGTAGTTTCGTATAGGCGGCGTCTTCAAGCTCCTCGTAGCGTTCCCTGCTCATACGGCGTCGTCGCTGTCACGTGTTGGTATGCGGTGCGGGTACAGCATGGTTGCGGCCTGTTCCGGGTGAAAGCCCTCCTCATCCCAGCAAGGAATCCCCCTCTGCTCCAGGTGCTGGGCGAGCGCTTCCAGAGCTCTGTGAGATCGCCACCCCTCTTCACCGTCGTCCTCGGAGAAGTCCCTCTGGAGCAGGGACAAGCACGCACTCACGACATGGGTCATGATGTTTGCCCGTAGCGTTTGATCTTCGCCGGGATACTGAAGGAATCGATGCAGCTCTGGATTCAACCTCACTTGGAACGTAAAGGCGCCTTCAGTGAGTGCGCCGACTTCAAAGCACCCATGGTGCAGATTGTTGTCAGGAACCAGTGTGAGGAGTTCGAGGATTGATGACCGGAGTTGGATGACCGGGCCGATCGCGAGCCTGGCACCGCGCTCCAGGTTGACCGTGACGCCATTCCAGAGTTCGTGGACACCGTCTCGGACGCTCTGAAGCTTGAGCTCGCGCGGTTCCTGACACAGGATCATGGGTGTGAAGAGCGGCGCTTCGCCCAAGTCTTCCCTGTCCCAAGCCACACGGTGCGCCGCCTCGCTGGAGGTGTACGTCCGGCGGTGTGAGGACACTGGCGACGAGAGGATGCAGACGTACAGCGCCACGTGCTCCTC
>JAPOOH010000531.1 GCA_026713505.1 Chloroflexota bacterium
CGCCATCGGCTTCGTCGAAATCCTGCTCTAGCACCGGCAGGCGGGACCGGCGTGTGATAACGAGAGACGACTACGTGGACCTGGTGGAGCGGCGCTACTTCGGCAACGTCGTTCAGGCCGACATCCCGGCAGTGGTCGCCTGCTTCACGGACGACGCGTCGGTCACGATCTATCACGGCGATGCCGCGCCGCGCCTCTTCAAGGCGCAGCCTGGCGCCGGCGAGACGCCGCTGCCGCGTTTCTTCGAGCATCTGCTCGCGAACTACGAGCCCGGGTTCACCGAGTTCGTCCACTACGTGGATGTCGCCAGCGAGCGCTGCGCCGCGATGTTTCTCGTGACGCTGACGCCGAAGCCCGACTCAGCCTACCGCGACGCCGGCGTGCAGCACCTCCGCAACTGCAACTTCTTCCGCTGCCGGGACGATCTCATCCACGAGATGACCATCTACTACAGCAATCCCGGTGCCGCAGGCGGCGCAGACGCCCACGGCTCCCGCCCCACCGGATTCCCGCAGGCCTGACGGCACTCTTTCATTTCCCTCAACGGCGGGCGCTCGCTCCGCTCGCTTGCCTACGCGCCTTTCGGCGCGGCGCGCAGTCGCGCACTCCGGGCCTACGGCCCGGCTTCCTTACAGGCTACACCTCGCGTGAGCGCGCGTGTCTCGCGGACTCTCGCCTGTCCCACTTATCCCGGCGAATCCCGCACAAATTTTTTCGTGTCTCGTCCCATGTCGTGTTCCGTCGCCGGGTGCTCGTTGCGCGCGTTCCGGCCCGGCGCTACAGTCCACGCTGTCGATGCGGCCCCCCAGGTCGAGCGACCGCCCGAACGACGGAACGGTCGGTCCTTGTCGGCGACGGTCGAGGCGCCGTGGAGGTGCGGGAGCGCTCGCTCCAGTCGGAACCAGCCTCACACACCGCAGGTTGAGGAGGAGGCGCGAGCCCCGCGGGGTCCGCGACACGCGACGTGTGGCATGGAAGAGGCGACCGGCAACCGCGCCGGTCGGCGTTACTCCGGGCACTTGGACTGCTGTTCGCCAGTCTGCTCGCCTCTTGCTGGGCGGGGCCGGCCGCAGCCGAGCGGGTGATCGTGCTCGCGGCCGCGAGCACCGCACATGTGATCGACGAGCTCATCGGGCAGTTCGAGGCGGGGCTCGACGAGAGTGTCGTGGCCTCCTATGCCGGCACCTCGGCACTTGCGCGCCAGATCGAGAGCGGCGCCCCGACCGATATCTTCCTCGCGGCCAATGCGGCATGGATGGACCACGTGGAGGCGCAAGGCCTGATCGAGACCGGCAGCCGGCAGGTGCTCGCCGGCAATCGCCTGGTGTTCGTCACCGGTGTCGGTGACATGGCGCCCTTCGAGCCCTCGGCGGCGCTCGATCTTTCTGCGCTGCTGAAGGGCGGGCGGCTGGCCATCGGCAACCCCGACCATGTACCGGCCGGCATCTACGCGCGCCAGGCGCTGGAGGCGCTGGGCCTCTGGCCCGACGTGCGGAGCCAGCTTGCGCCGGCGGCCGACGTGCGGGCGGCGCTCGCGCTGGTGGCCAGGGGAGAAGCGCCGCTCGGCATCGTCTACGCCACCGATGCGGCCCGAATCGAAGGCGTGCATGTGGTGGGAAGGATCCCGGCGTCGCTGCATGAGCCCATCGTCTATCCGGTGGCCCTCGTCGCGGGCCGCGTCTCGCCGCTGGCGACGCGCTTCTTCGAATTCCTCGCGGGGCCGGAGGGCCGGGCAACCTTCGCCCGCGCCGGCTTCATCGTCGACTGAAAGAGCGGGTGGATGGCGCTGACTCCGCTGGAGGTCGAGGCGATCAGGCTCAGCCTGCGGGTGGCGGGCTGGGCGGTTCTGATCAGCCTGCCTCTCGGCATCGCCGTCGCTTGGCTGCTCGCGCGCTATCGCTTCCCCGGCCGAGAGATCCTCAACGGCCTGGTCCACCTGCCGCTGGTGCTGCCGCCGGTGGTGGTGGGCTTCGTGCTGCTGCTGCTGCTCGGCAAGCGCGGGCCGCTCGGCGCCTGGCTTGACGACTGGTTTGGCATCACCCTCGCCTTCACCTGGCAGGGTGCGGCGGTGGCCTCGGCCGTGGTCTCCTTCCCGCTCATGGTGCGCGCGATCCGGCTCTCGATCGAGGGCATGGACCGGCGGCTGGAGACCGCCGCGCGAACGCTTGGCGCCCCCCCGGGCTGGGGGTTCGCGCCCATCAGCCCGCCGCTCATCCC
>JAPOOH010000419.1 GCA_026713505.1 Chloroflexota bacterium
GACCTGGGCCTTCCCCATTTCATTCCCTTACACGGCCTGACAAGGCCCTGGGTCATTCCTGCGAAAACAGGCATCCCCCGCTCATGGTGAGCCTGTCGAACCATCCTGCGCAGGCAGGAACAACGCCCCCACCTCTCCCCCTGGGAGAGGTAGACGCGCTTGCGCGTCGGGTGAGGGCACGCCCCCTTCCGTCATTCCCGCAACGGCCGGGAATCCTGGGCGACCGATAGGTCGCACGTGCGCGGGCAGCCCACGCGGTGGGGTCGGCGGGCGGGTGGGCTCAAGGCCCTCCAGGGCTTGCGCCGCACTCCACAATATGATACTTGTTCGGAACATTAGTTCTAATAGGAGATGCCACACCATGCTCATCCAGCGCGCGCCCGACGTATACGAGAAACTGCGCAACCTCGGCGGGATGGCGACGGACGACATCCTCTCGCCCGCGGAACGCTCGGACGGCGCGGCGCGTCCAAGCGATGGCTGGAGTCGCGTGGGGCCTCGGGGCGGCGTGACGCCGCATGCCGGCGTCTACAGGGCCGCGATGCCGAATGGCAAACGCATCTCCCTGCTGCGTGTCATGTTCACGGACCACTGCATCATGGACTGCCACTACTGCCCCAACTCCTACTGGGTGCCGCGCAAACGCTACGGATTCAAGGTGGACGAGCTCGCGAGGCTGTTCGATGAAATGCGCCGCCGCCACACGGTCGAAGGACTCTTCCTGAGCTCCGGCATCTTCAAGGACCCGAACGCAACCCAGGAACGCCTCCTGGACGTGGTGGAGGCCGTCCGTTCACGCTACGGCTTCCGCGGCTACGTCCACTTGAAGGTGATGCCCGGCACGAGCGCGGACGCGCTGATCGAGCAGAGCCAGCGGCTCGGGGCGCGGCTCTCCGTCAACATGGAGGCGCCTTCCGCGGAGCACCTGCGGAAGTTGAGCGCGATGAAGGACTTCGACAACGGCATCCTGGCGCCCATGAAACGCATCGCCGCGCTCATGCAGGAGCGCTACGGCGGTGCGGTGGGTCAGGCCACGCAGCTCGTGGTCGGGGCCGCGGAAGAATCGGACTGGGACATCTACACGCGGATGCGGAGCCTCTACGGGGAGTACGGTTTCAAGCGCGTCTACTACTCCGCCTTCCGCCCCGTGCGGCACACGCCCCTGGAGGAGCACCCCGCGACGCCGCCCGTGCGCGAACACCGCCTCTACCAGTTGGACTGGCTGTCACGCATCTACGGCTACGACACGGAGGAGCTGCGTCCCGCCTTCGACACGGGAGGTTTCCTCGAACTGCGCGCCGACCCGAAGCTGATGATCGCGGCGAGCAACTTCGAGCGCTTCCCCGTTGACGTCAACCGTGCAAGTGAGGCGGAACTGCTGCGTGTCCCCGGCGTCGGTCCGCTCGCGGCGGGCCGCATCGTGAAGCAGCGGGCGCAGCACACCGTCACGCGGCGCCAGGAGTTGCAGGCGATGGGAGTCGTGTTGAAACGGGCTCTGCCCTTCCTGCGCTTCCCCGGCCACAGACCCGTCCCCGCGAAGCAGGGAGAGCTGGCGCTGTTCCCGCAGCAGGATGCATCCCATGCGCCGCCGTCGCGCCGGACGATCGATCTGCACTCGGAGCACGCAGCGTCAGGCTGCGGGTCATGTCCGCTCAACCCCGGCACTTGCGGGATGGCGGCATGAATGGCGCAGCAGATTCGGGGGTTCCATGCCCCGCTGCGGCGATGCTAATATCCCGCTACACGATGGAACGAGGACGGTGTACCGAGGGATGCTCAGTACAGGGATAAAGGCTCCTGACTTCACGGTACCGCTCAACAACGGCGAACCGTTTACCCTCTCACACCAGCGCGGGAAGAACGTCGTGCTCTTCTTCTTCCCCCGGGCGGGAACGCGCCTCTGAACGTGGGAGTGCGCGGAGTTCCGCGACGAGCACGGCCGGCTGATCGAGGCGAACGCAGCGGTGTTGGGCATCAGCGCCGACGGCTCCGACGCGCTCTGCGAGTTCGGAGAAGAGCTCGGGCTGCCCTATGACCTCGCGTCTGACGAGTCAGGGAAGGTGCGGAAGCTCTACGACGTGCAGCGGCGTTTCGGGCTGGGCACCTCGCGATTCACGTACGTCGTCGACCCCGCGGGATTTATCCGCAGCGTGTACCACAACGAGCTCCTCGTGGGAAGCCACGTCCAGAACGCCCTGAGGACCCTGGAAGGCCTCCGCAACGGGAAGGCGTAGCCTGGCCTCATTCCACGCGCCCATCGGCGTATGCGGTATCATCGGCGCGTGTACAAGGTAGGGGTTCTGACGAGCAGCGACGCAGGTGCGCGGGGCGAGCGCGAGGATACGAGCGGTGCATTGATCCGCGAGACCCTCGTTCCCCCGGACTACGAGCACGCGGCATACGCCGTCGTTCCGGACGACCGCGGAACGATCGAGCAGACGCTCCGCACCTGGGCCGACGAGCAAGGCCTCGACCTCATCCTCACCACCGGTGGAACCGGCCTCACCGACCGGGACGTCGCGCCGGAGGCGACGCTCGCCGTGGTCGACCGGCTCGCGCCAGGCCTGCCGGAAGCGATGCGTGCCTACGGCCTGACGAAGACCCCCATGGCGATGCTCAGCCGGGGAACGGCCGGCGTTCGAGGGCGGACACTCATCGTGAACCTCCCGGGCAGTCCGAAGGGCGTGCGCGAGGGACTGGAAGTCCTCGCGCCCATCCTGCCCCACGCGCTCGGACAGCTGACCGGTGCAGACCGCGGGCACTGACCCACACGATGCGCATAGACATCCTCACCGTATTCCCTGACATGTTCGGCCCGGTGCTCGCGGCCGGCATCGTCGGCAAGGCGATACGCAACCGGCTCGCTGACGTGCGCGTCCACGACTTGCGCGAATTCACCCACGACAGGCACCGTTCCACCGATGACTCCCCATTCGGCGGAGGCCCGGGGATGGTGATGCTGCCAGGCCCGCTCTTCGAGGCCGTAAGTTCACTGGGAGCGGGGCCGGACGCTGCCGTCGTGGCCCTGACGCCGCAGGGCAGGCCGTTCGACCAGCGGGCCGCGGAGCGGCTTGCTGCACTGGAGCGCATCGTGCTCATTTGCGGCCGCTACGAAGGCATCGACGAACGAGTCATCGAGCAGCTCGCCACGGAGGAGATCAGCACCGGCGACTACGTCGTGAGCGGCGGCGAAGTGCCCGCGATGCTCATCGTGGACGCGGTGGTCCGCCTGTTGCCCGGGGCCCTGGGACACAGTGAGGAGGCGCTGGCCGACGACTCCCATACGTCCGGGCTCCTGCAACACCCTCAGTACACCCGGCCTGCGGATTTCGAAGGGCTGCCGGTCCCGGACGTCCTGCTTTCAGGTAATCACGCGGTGATCGCGCAGTGGCGCAGGCGCGAGGCACTCCGCAGAACGCTCGAGCGACGACCGGACATGCTCGCCGAAGCCGAACTGAGCTCGGAGGACATTCATGTCCTCCGAGCCCTTGGCTGGAAATCGCCTACGCCGAGACCCTCTCAGGAGGCGTAGCGGCGGTTTCGGACTCCACCGGTTCAGTGGAAGCTGCCGGTGCTGAGGAGGCTGCAGGCGCCGGAACGGCCACGCGGCGGGTCTTGACCGGCTGAGGCAGGGCCGTCCGACCGAGGCTGAAGCTCTCGATGCTCTCCAGTTGGCCCGCTCGCACCCATTCGTCGCGTCCGACCGGGGCCACCAGCCAGCTCTCCAGCTCGGCCTGGCGCTTCACCTCAACCTTGGTGCGCGCGGTGGCCTCCGGGTTCCAGTCGTATGCGGCGTTGACCGTCGGGGACAGGTGCATCGACGTGGGCACCAGCATGCCCAGGAATGCATAGGTCGCCCTCCCCTGCTGGCAGAGCACGATCTGGTGGCCCGGCGTGGGCCCGGCGGCAGGTTCGACCCAGACGCCGGAGCAGATCTCGGTGGTGCGGTCGACCACTTCCAACTGATCGCTGTCCAGCAGTGGCTCAACGTCGTCGGCGCGGTAGCGGTGGCGGTTCCTTCTGCTGGGACGCATGGCTTCGTCCAGCGCGTCTTTGTGGACGATGTAGCGGGCGTTCGGGAACGTGGGTAGCACACGCCCGGAGGAAGTGAAGTGGGTACACCCTCCCGCATACTCGGAGAAGAGGTCCGTCTGGACAACAGCCACGATGTCCTTCGGCATGAGCCCGATCTGTCTGAGCTCCCGGACAAGCGATGACCTGCTGCGGGTGCGGGCTGCGTCAAGAGAAAGGGGAGGCTTGTCGCCGGGGCCCGTGTTCACGAGGACCCAGCCGTCCTCATGACGTATGAGGACGATGTAATTGCCGATGGAAACTCTGTTCTGGCGGTCGGGCAGAACGAACCGCTCCCATTGCTGCTTGGTGGTTGCTCCGAACAGGGTTCCGCCATCCAGACGCGTGGTGCTGACTCGGATCAGATGTACGTACGGCTTGGTTGCCTTTCCCATCGGATTCTCCTTGGGCACAGGTGCGCTTGCAGAAACGATGCCGCCATTATGTTCGTGTTTTCGGTTTTGTCAAGACTTTGGATAGACTCAGTTTAGAAAAGCAACCAAATTGACACGAGTGACCGAACCGACAGGCAAGGGTCAACAAGGTCGAGCCCTGCCGGAAGCATGGCTTCAGTATTGAACGAAGTTTAGGAAATTGTCAGCCGATTGCCGAACGGCGCGCGCTTGCTCCACCAAGCGCCGCACCGACAGTGCCTCCCGCGAATACCCAGAACACCACACCCGCCGTGAACGTCGCAACGAAGGACAGCGAGAGGTCCGCAAACAGAGCGACCCCCAGTACCGCCACGGCCGCGGGAATCGTGAGGAACACCGCCATGAGCAATCCGATCAGCACTGCCTGTCCTTGCGTACAAGCGCTCCGAGCGCCGGCCATGTATCCCCCGATCAAGGGAGACGGGATCGCGGTGACGAAGTGCACGATGGGCACGATGATGCAGCCAAGCGTCACGGCTGCCCCTACGAGGGCGGCTCGGAACACGGAAGTACCTCTCTGGCTCTGGAAGGGCTGACGAGAGTCTACGGACACGCGGCGAGGCCTGTCCATCGGGCGCGGCACGTACAATGGCCTCGTGAGTCTGGGAAGCACAACTGACAGCCGGAGCCGCTATGGCGGTTGACGACACGCTCCGCCGGGTGCTGGACGCCAGTTTTGTGATCCGCGTGACCCACCGGGGACGGCGGAGCGGTCTGCCTCGCGTGCTGGAGTCGACCTACTGCTGGGACGGAGCGGGGAAGATCTACCTCTCCGGCTATCCGGGCAAACGGGACTGGGTCGCCAACATGGCGGCGCACCCGGACGTCACGGTCTACACCGTGGAAGGCGGGTGGTGGTTCGCCGCACCAGCTAGGGCGCGGGTCGTACGCTCGCGGGAGGAGCGCCTGCCGTACATCATGGCGTACGTACGCCACTGGCTGCGCTTCGGAGGAGGGCAGCGCGGTCTCATCCGCTGGGTATTGGCGGCGGTGCGCGTCAACCGCGCATTCCACCTCCCCTGGTGGGGGCCGTTCTACTGCATCCGCAGAGTCTTCGACGCCATGCCGTGCGTCGAACTCACCTTGACCGGACCGGCGGCCGGGACGGGCTCGCCCCCGCCTGAACCTACCCTGCCGCCCGGCTCTCGCGCTTGAATCCGCTCATACCGGCTTAGCCCCCCGTTGACATTACGCTAACCTACACGTACAGTGCCGCGCTGTAGCATGGCCGTGTATAATGCGCGGAATACATCCATGTATCTTGCCCGATCGACAGAAGGCCGGCGTCAAACTACCGCAACAGGGTACTCGCCAACGCTATGACGCATAGCACATCAAGCCGTCGCATCGGAATACCCAGCAGGACATCCCCCCTGATCAGGAGCACTTTGCCATGAGCGCCTCCGTAGGCTTCCGCCTGCCGCCCAGCGCCGTATCACGACTCGACACGCTGGTGGACGGCATCGAAGCGAACCCGGGCCCGCTGCTGAACCCCGCCGCACTGCGCGAGGCGTCCGAGGACTTGGACGTCCGCAGCGCGGTCGAGCAGTTGCCCGAGGGCATGACCCTGGAAGATTTCGTGGGCATCCTCAAGCTCGCGATGTTGACCGAGTGCGCTACCGACTCCTACTCAGCCGTCTTTCAGGACGGCGCAGAGCGGTTCGATTCCCCCTGGCTGGCGCGTTTCAACGAGCGCGTCTGGACGCCGGACGAGCACACGCACTTCACTCCGTACAAGTTCATGCTGCTGTCGCTCGGCTACTCCGAAGAGGAACTGGACCAGAGGATGCGCGAGGTACAGGGCCGGGTGTACGACCACTGCTGCGGCCGGACACCCGTCGAATTGACGACCTACGGCATCATCCAGGAATACCTCACAGACAACTGGCACGGCATGATCAGCCAGCTGCTCAAGCCGTCCGCGCCGTATGCCGCCAGGTGCGCCTCCATGGTCAAGCGCCGCGAGACGCTCCACACCACCTGGTACCGGGAGATGACCGCCATCCAGGTGGAGGAGAACCCCGAGATGCTGGGGCTGGTCGCCGACACGGTGCTGTCGTTCCAGATGCCGGGTACGCAGCTCGTCCCCGAACTCGGCACCCGCTCCCTGGAATGGATGAGCAAGGCGAGCGTAGACTTCTCCCGCGTCGCCAGGGATTTCGTACGCAACTTCCAGCAGGTCGCGGGAAGCGTGAAGCGCGCCGGCCAGTTGTTCGTTGACCTCGCGGCCAAGCGCGGCATGCGCGTCGGTCCTGTGCCGCTGACCACCGCCCGGCAGGTGCTGGGCAAGATCGGCGGGCCGGGCTACGGACTCGTCGGCGAGGCGGTGCTGGACAAGTTCGGCATCCCGCGTCCCACCAGCGAGTTCCAGACCGGGCCGATCAGCCTGCCGCCCCGGATGTACGAGGCCTTCCGCGCCCGCATTCGCGGCATGATTGCACAGCGCGTCGAAGTCGCTGCCATCCTCGGCGAGGTCTAAGGGCCA
>JAPOOH010000420.1 GCA_026713505.1 Chloroflexota bacterium
TGAGCTTACCGCGGACCGGATCAGCGAATACCGAAAGATCATCGGTTTTCGCAACCTCCTCGCGCATGGATACGCCCATGTAGACAACAGGATCGTCTGGAACATCGTCGAAAACAGCCTTCCGGTGCTCGCGCGGGAGGTAGATGCGCTGCTGGGCGAAGCGTGATTCCGCCCTTCCAGTAGATCCACGAACCAAGCGCTGTAGCCCAAGCATCCGTACCCTCTGCGCGCTATGGCTTGACAGCTAACGATTTTATCGGTAGGTTGCCTGCCATGAGCACACAGCAGAACACCGCAAAGCAGATCATCGACCGCTTCGGAGGGCAGTCCGCGCTCGCCGCGTTGCTGGGCAGACGCCAGAGCACGGTGCAACACTGGGCCAGGACGGGAAGGATCCCAGCCCAATGGCACGGAACGCTGATGGACCTCGCCCACCGCCGGGGCATCGGCCTCGCCCCGAGCGATTTCGTGGCGTCGAGCGCGAGCGGCGTCGAACCTGCGGACGGCAAGCTGGGCGTCCTGATGGTGGGGCTCGGGGCCGTGTCGTCGACGGTCATCGCCGGCGTCGAGCACATCCGCCGCGGCTCCGGCGAACCCGTCGGCTCGCTCACGCAGATGGCGACCATCCGGCTCGGCAGACGTACGGACAGCCGTGCCCCGTTCATCAAGGAGTTCGTCCCTCTTGCGGAGCTGGACCAGCTCGTTTTCGGTGCGTGGGACCCGATACCGGACAACGCCTACGAGGCGGCGCTCAGGGCGGGCGTGCTCGACCGGTACGACGAGATCGAACCCATCGCGGACTACCTCAGGTCCATCGCTCCGATGCCCGCGGTCTTCGACCAGGACTACGCCAAGCGCATCGACGGCACGAACGTCAAGCCGGTTGGCAGCAAGCTCGACGCCGTCGAAACCATCAGGGAGGACATACGCCGGTTCAAAGAAGAGAACGGCTGCGACCGGCTCGTGATGATCTGGTGCGCGTCCACCGAGAAATTCATTACCGAAGAGGAGATACACCAGGACATCGAGAGCTTCGTCTCCGCGCTCCGCGCGAGCGACCCGAACATCGCGCCGTCGATGATCTACGCCTACGCCGCGCTCCAGGAGGGCATCCCGTACATCAACGGCGCGCCGAACCTGACCGTGGACATACCGGCGCTCGAACGGCTCGCGCGGGACAAGGGCGTGCCGATCTGCGGCAAGGATTTCAAGACCGGCCAGACGCTGGTGAAGACCGTTATCGGCCCGATGCTGAAGGCGCGGATGCTGGGGCTGAACGGCTGGTTCTCCACCAACATCCTCGGCAACCGTGACGGCGAGGTGCTCGACGAGCCGGAGAACTTCCGCACCAAGGAAGAGTCCAAGCTCGGCGTACTGGAGCACATCCTGCAGCCGGAGCTGTACCCGAGCCTCTATGCCGACGCGTACCACAAGGTGCGCATCAACTACTACCCGCCGCGCGGCGACGCCAAGGAAGGCTGGGACAACGTCGACATCTTCGGGTGGCTGCGGCATCCGATGCAGATGAAGATCGACTTCCTCTGCTCCGACTCCATCCTCGCGGCGCCTATCGTGCTGGACCTCATCCTGTTCACGGACCTGGCGCAGCGCGCAGGGATGTCGGGCATCCAGGAGTGGCTCTCGTTCTACTTCAAGAGCCCGCAGTACGCGCGCAACCTCTATCCGGAGCACGACCTGTTCATCCAGCAGACCAAGCTGAAGAACACGCTGCGCTGGATGATGGGCGAGGAGCAGATAACCCACCTCGGCCTGGAGTACTACCACCAGGACTAGAGATGGAGATCCCGGACGGCTACAGCGACATACCCAGCGGCAAGACCGCATCGGTCGTTACGCACCTGCAGATGTTCCAGCGTCCACCCGAGCGCCCTGAACGCTCGGACGTGTCGTGGACTCTCCGCAAGGCCGGTTCCCTCAGCGGAGACCGGTACCGCACTCTGTTCAGGCGGATAGGCGAGGACTGGCTGTGGGCTTCACGCCTGGAGATGAGCGACGACGAGTTACGGACTGTGCTTGATGACCCTCTCTACGACGCCTATCTGTTCGAGGTAGAAGGGCAGGAGGAGGGGCTGGCGGAACTCGACTTTCGCGCAGAAGGGGAGTGCGAAGTCAGCTTCTTCGGGCTGACTCCTGCGATGGTTGGAAAGGGCGCGGGCCGGTGGATGATGAACCGGGCGCTGAGATTCGCGTGGTCGCATCCCATCCACAGGCTGTGGGTGCACACGTGTTCCCTCGACCACCCAAGCGCGTTGGACTTCTATATCCGGTCCGGGTTCGTGCCGTTCCGCAGGCAGGTCGAAGTCATCGATGACCCGAGGGCAACGGGCTTGCTGCCGCGGGAAGCGGCGCCTCAAGTACCGTTGCTCTAGCGGGATCGATGTCTGATAGTGCCTTGTCCTCCTTACGGTGGTCGCCGGGTTCCACCCGAACTGCTAGACTTCTTACTAACCGAATAGATACCGGGAGCTGGGTGTGGCCTGGCTGAGAGGCTCCGCGTTACGGAGCGACCGGCGACCTGATCTGGGTAATGCCAGCGGAGGGACCAAGGTAGGACCACTCCTTCGCCGGAGTGGTCTTTTTGGTTGGCGGAGACAGGAGATGGATAACGACTTGCTCCAGAGTGTTGAGGTCGCCTTCCTTGCGCGAATGCCAAGGGATGGGAGGCGCCTGTGCCGAAGGAATGATGCGTCGAGCAGCACTGCAGCCTGCGTGCACCGGTGTTCGAACAACATGCAGGTAGCTGAGTCGTGTGACGGAGGCGTCTAGAACATGGGCAGCCTGAGCAAGATTGCAGTTGTCTTTGATCTATTCGGGACGCTCGTCCCCATTTCCCCCCACCTGTATCGAGCGATGCTGCATACGATGGCGGATGCCATTGGTGGAGACCGTGAGCGCTTCGCCCAAGCCTGGTTGTCGTCGAAGCGGGATCTCGAGACGGGGAACGCGGGTGGGCTGGAATCGAGCGTTCGGTTCGTCGCCGTTCAGGTGGGACTGAGACCAACGTCTTCGTCAGTGAACCAGGCGGCCGACGCGTGGTTGGAGACGTCGAGGCTGCGGCTCGCACCTTCCGACCGGACGCTTGGATGCCTTGAGATGTTGCGCCGTCGCGGGCACAAGATCGGCCTGCTGACGAATTGCGGAGCGGATATCCCGCGCACTTGGCCGGACGGGGAACTGGCAAGCCTCGTGAACTACGCTGGCTTCTCGTGGAAGCTCGGACAGATGAAACCCGAGGAGGGCGCTTACCTCTCGGTATGCGCTGAGATGGGCGCTGCGCCGGAGAGTTGCATCTTCGTGGGTGATGGGGGCGACCGGGAGTTGACTGGCGCAGGGAAGGCGGGCCTGCATCCGGTATTGCTTGAGTACTCACCCGAGACCGGCCTCGGCTCAAACCCGCTGGAGTTGTTGAGCGCGTTCGGCAGCCACTCGGACGCCCTGGACTGGACCGGTGACCGCGCCAGTGACTTGGAGTCGGCCGCAGGCCTGCTATCCGACGGATCAGGCGTATAGCGATGACGGCAAATCGATTCGTAGTTCTGGGCATCCTTCTCGAAGAGGACCAGGTGCTCTTGGTGCGCCGCTCTGCAACGAGAGAACTCTATCCAGGCGTATGGGACTTTCCCGGCGGTCACAGTGAGGCGGGAGAGGAGCCACAAGAGACCCTGACTAGGGAGTTGGGCGAGGAGCTTGGAATCGTGCCGACCCGGTACTTCGACCTGCACCGTCCCGATGTGAACGTGGAGGAGCTGCCGGTGCACTTCTACCGAGTTACGCGATGGTCGGGGACACCCCGCAATGTTCAGGAGCACGAACATTCCGAGGTGGCCTGGGTGAGCCGCGGCGATCTGCCGGAGTTGGAACTGGCAAGCCCGGCGATGCCTCAACTCATCGAGGCGGCCATGCGTGCGCAAGGGCCGGTTGCATGATGAGTCCTCCCAGGCTTGTGATCTTCGATTGCGACGGCGTGCTGGTCGACAGCGAACCACTGACCAGCCGTGCCATGCAGGATGTTCTCGCGCACTGCGGCGTGCGACTTGAGTTTGACGAGGTACAGGCACGCTTTCACGGCGTCTCCAACGATCAGGTCCACGATACGGTGCTGGCGCATTGGGGCGTACGGTTGCCGGACGACATCGTGAGCCTGATCGAGGAAGCGGAACGGGTCGCGGTGGAGGATGGACTCCGTGCCATCCCCGGCGTCGCCGATGTGGTACGCGCGGTCACCGCTTCGGGGATGGCGACCTGTGTGGGGTCGAACGGCTCTCCCGAAGCGATCGAGCAACGCCTGAGACTCACCGGCCTCTACGATTGGTTCGAAGGGCGGCTGTTCAGCGCCGCGATGGTGGCGCGCGGCAAGCCCCATCCCGACGTGTTCCTCCACGCCGCGGAGACGATGGGGTTCTCTCCGTCCGACTGCGTGGTCATCGAGGACAGCGACACAGGGGTCCAGGCCGCCCTGGCAGCCGGGATGGAGGTACTGGCATACGTGGCGGGCCCGATCAGCGCTATCGCTGACTCAAGGGCAGTTGTTCGGTTCACCGACATGTCGTCCTTGCCTGCGTTGCTTGGGGTCGACGTGGGAGGGAGGCCGGGATGAGGTTCCTGAACGGCGTCCGGCTGCGCGGGCGGTTCGGCATTTTGAGCGAGCCGAACGTCAAGCCGCTGGCCTCTGCCACGTTGCTCAACGCTGCCGGGAACAACGTTTACGTCATCGTGCTGACCTGGCTGGCGTATGACATCACGGATTCCCCGCTGGCTGTCGGGTTCGTGGTCGGTCTGCGCTTCATCCCCATCATGGTCATGGGCGTGATATCCGGCGCCGTCAGCGACCGGATGCACCGGCCCACCGTGCTCCGCCTCTATGCGCTCTGGTACACGGGACTCTCGTTCGCCTTCACCTGCCTGCTGTACTGGTGGGAAGTGAACCTGATCCACATCCTCATTTACATGTTCCTCCTGGGGTTGGCGTTCTCGTTCGGCCCTAATGCGCGGCGCGCGATTTACGGCGACTCCGTGAGCAAGGACCGGGTTGTGGACGCCCTCGCGCTGGACGGCGCGGCGTTCAGCTTGGGGCACCTGATGATGCCTGCCGTCGTGGCGTTCGTGCTCGCGGCCTATGGAGCGACCACAGCGTTCGCCATCCAGTGCGTGCTGTATTCGGCCATGACCGCCCTCGCGTTCAGTGTGAAGCTGCCGCGCAGGCAGGTGGAATCATCCCGCGAGCACTCATCCTTCCTCAAGAGCGTGGGGGAAGGCATCTCCTACGCGAGAAGCCAGACCGGGATCCGTCGGGTGCTCATCATTTCGTCGCTCCTGGCGCTGTTCGGGGACAACTTCCTGCTGGCGGTGGCCCCGATCGTCAGCCGGGATGTTTTTGACTCCGGCGCGGCGGGGGTCGGTGTACTGGTTGCAGGAGGCGCCATCGGAGGGATCATCGGGCCGGCCATACTGATCGCGATGAGGAGGCCGGTGGGCGCGCTGGGGGCCCTGGTCGGCAGCATAGCGGTCAAGGCGCTCGGCATGGTGCTGTTCGCCTTCGCGCCCTCCCTGGCGTTGGGACTGGTTGCGTTCATCATCCTGTCTGCCATGTCCCCGGCCCAGAAGGCGCTCCTCGACGGCTACATCCAGCTTGCGGTGCCGTCCGAATACCGTGGGAGGATAGGGAGCCTGAACCAGATGGCCAGAGGTGTGGCTGCGCTCGCTGCGTTCCTGGCGGGGGTGATGGTGCAGTTCCTCGGGATCTGGCTGGCGATAGTTGCTGCGGGGGTTCTCATTGCGTTCATCGGAGTCTGGGCGCTGGCCGGGCTCAGGCACCACAGGATCGATGGGTGGTAGCCAGAGCGACACCCCGTCCGCTCGTGCTCCTCACACTCACTCAGGTGCTCCTCCTCCAACTCCTCGTACACGGCCTCCCAGCCAGCCGCGTCCCTCTTCGCCGCGTCGCGCTCGCGCTCCAACTCGGATGCGATGCGCTCCCACCTCCGCACCGCCTCCTCCAGCTCGTCCGTCCTGGCCCTGGCGCGGAGCAGCAGCTCCTCATCGCTCAGATACTCCGGGCCGTCCACCCGCACGTACACGCGGCGTCCCTCACGCAGCACCTCGATCTCGCCGTCCCTGATCCTGCGGTCCAGCGTCGAGAGCGATACCCCAGCTCCCGCGCCGCCATATCCTTCGATACCCACCTCACCGGCTCATCCATCGCGTCTCCCTCCCCCTCTACAGACCCCGAACCCTGACACGTCACAGGGGTGCAATTCGTGGACAAACTGTCCATTTCAGTCGCCGTTTGCTTTAGCACAGAGTCCCACTCTCAACCCCCTGCAAAACCTGACACGTCAGGCGACGTGTCAGCCCTCCAAAGGCCAGAATACGAGTGAAATCGGGCAGTTTAGCGGCCTCGGCCAGCAGCCCAATGTTCACCACTGGCAAGAGTTGCACCGCTCACCCCACTTGGAGGGATGATGGTGATGTGTGAGCGGCGCGCCGCTCACACATCACCATCACGACGCATCACGTTGTACAGGCCATCCCAACGGTAGGCTCGTAGCTCCGACAACCGCAGTCGCAGGCTCTCCGGCTCCCACAGCGGACGCCAGGAACGGCCCAGTATCCCCGAGCGATCCAGCACCGGCCGGCACGAGACCAGCACCGGCACCGTCATCGACCTCATCCCCA
>JAPOOH010000421.1 GCA_026713505.1 Chloroflexota bacterium
AGTCATCTAATCGCAGGGGGAGATGTGGGAGCGGGATTCCTGCCACCGCAGGAACGACGGACACCCTTTCACGGGAACGACAGGGCGGTCACCCCATCTCGATGATGGCGCGGCCTACGATGTCGCCGCTGGCGAGGGCGTTGTAGGCGTCGTTCACCTGGTCGAGTGTGTAGCGGCGGGTGATGGGGCCGCTGGTGTCGACCGCGCCGCGGCGCACGAGCTCGACGACCTCCGGCATGTCACTGCGGGCCTTCGCGCCGTAGGAGCCGGCGACGGTGATGCCGCGACGGACGAACCGCGTGATCTCCAGCGGCACCTCGACGCCCACGGCCGCGATGCCGATGAGCACCACCTTGCCGCCGTCGCGCACGGACTGGAACGCCTGCCGGACGGTGACAGGGGACCCGAGCGCCTCGATGGCGACGTCGACACCGCGCCCGTTCGCGAGTTCGCGGACGCGGGCGGGGGCGTCCTCGGACGCGCCGTTCACGGCGTGCGTCGCGCCCATCTCCAGCGCCTTTTCCAGCTTGTCGCCGCGTATGTCCACGGCGATGACCTGCGACGCGCCGAACGCCCGCGCCATCTGCAGCACCTGTGTGCCCACGCCCCCGACGGCGAAGACGGCGACGCTCTGGCCGGGGCGGACGTCCGCCTGGTTCCGCACCGCACCGTATGCGGTGAAGATGGAGCAGCCGACGATGGCGGCATCCGTGAGCGGCACGCTCTCGGGCAGCGGGAAGACGGACGTGTCCGGCGTGACGGCGTACTCGGCGAGGCCGCCCATGCTGTACATGGCGATGGGCTCGCCGTTGGGCCGGTGCAGGCGCGTGGAGCCATCGTACAGCTGTCCTTTGAGCCGGTTGTAAGCGAAGAACGTCTCGCAGAGGTCCTCACGTCCGCGGACGCAGTAGCCGCAGTTGCCGCATGGCATGATGAACGAGCACACGACGCGGTCGCCAACAGCGACGTTAGTGACGCCAGGCCCGACGGCGTCGACGATACCGGAGACCTCGTGGCCGAGCACGCCGGGAGTGGGGAAGGCGACTTCGCCCTTGAGGACGTGGAGGTCCGTGTGGCAAACGCCGCACGCAGCGACCTTGACCCGCACCTCGTGCTCGTGCGGCTCCGGCATGACCAGCTCCTCGACGGTCATGGGCTGGTTGGGCTGGGAGAAGACGGCGGCGCGCACGGCTAGAACCACCTGCTGATGACGACCTTGCGGTCCGTGAAGAAGTCGACGACCTCGCGCCCCTGGGCGTGCAGCGCGCCGAAGAACGACTCCTTCATGCCGCCGAACGGGAAGAACGCCATGGGCGCGGCGACACCGACGTTGACGCCGATGTTGCCCGCGGTGACACGATGCCTGAACTCCCGCGCCGCGCCGCCGCTGGCGGTGAAGATGCTGGCGGCGTTGCCGAATGGCAGCGCCTCGATGTGGCCAATCGCTTCGTCCAGCGAGTCGGCGCGCATGATGCCCGCGACGGGGCCGAATATCTCCTCCCGCGCAATCGCCATCTGCGGCTCGACGCCGTCGAACACGCACGGCCCGGCGAAGTAGCCCGCGAGCTCCTCGTCCTGCCGGGCGGAGCGACGGTCCACGATGAGGTCGGCGCCCTCCTCGACCCCCTTGTCGACGTAGCCGAGCACCCTGTCCAGCGCACGCTGGGAGATGACCGGCCCCATGCCGACGCTCTCGTCCAGCCCGTAGCCCAGCTTGAGGTTGCGCGCGCCCTCGGCGAGGCGATCGCGCACGCCCTCGTAGGCGTTGCCGACGGTGATGACGACCGAGCCGGCGAGGCAGCGCTGTCCCGCGGCTCCGAAGATGGAGCCCATCATGTTGTCGATGGTCGAGTCGAGGTGAGCGTCCGGCATGGCGACGAGGAAGTTCTTCGCGCCGCCTCCGCACTGAACGCGCTTCCCCTCGGCCGACGCCTTCGAGTAGACGTAGCGGGCCACCGGCGAGGAGCCGACGAACGAGATACCGCGAACGTCCGGGTGCTCCAGCAGGGCGTCGACGGCGTCCTTCGCGCCGTGGACGACGTTCAGCACGCCTGCCGGGATACCCGCCTCCAAGGCCAGCTCCGCCATGCGCGTTTGCGCGAGCGGGGTCTGCTCAGACGGCTTGACGACGACGGTGTTGCCCGTGGCGATGGCGTAGGGGATGAACCAGTTGGGCACCATGAGCGGGAAGTTGAACGGCCCGATGATGCCGAAGACGCCGAGGGGCTGGCGTATCGCTTCAGCGTCGATGCCGCTCGCGACGTTCTCCAGTCCGAACCCCTGCATCAGCGTGGGGATGCCCGCGGCGACTTCCACGTTCTCGATGCCGCGCCGCGTCTCGCCGCGCGCGTCCTCGATCGTCTTGCCGTGCTCCTGCACGATGGTGCGCGCGAAATCCTCGAAGTGCTCCTCCATCAGTCCCTTCAGCTTGAAGAGGCTGCGGGCACGGAGCACCGGCGGGGTCTCGCGCCAGGTGAGGAACGCCTGCTTCGCCGCCGCTACCGCGTCGTTCACCTCGCTTGCGGTGGAGAGCGGCACCTCCGCGATGACGCCGGTGGTCGCCGGGTTCTCGACGTCCAGCCAGCCGCTCACGTCCGGCTCTACCCACTCGCCGTTGATGAGGTTCCTCAATCTGCCGTAGTTGGCTTTGACCTCGGTCAGCACGCGCGTTCCTCCTGCAATCCGTTATGGGGTGCAGAGCATTGTAGCGGAGCCGGTGGGCAGCGCGCCGCTGCCCTATAATCCCGCCGTTCAACGAGGAGGCACGACTATGGACGAGCAGCAGGCACGCGAGCGCCGCAACGAGTTGACGAGGTATGCGTCGCGGTTCTGGGCGGGCGAGGCCGAGATAGCGCGAACGTTCTTCTCGCAGCCACGGGCCCCCGAGGAGCACCTGCGCTGGCTGCGCGTGCAGGCCTACAAGGAGTTGCAGCCGCGCGACGACGGCATCATCCTGCGGAACATCGAGCAGCTGGCGCGCAACTACCCGGCGCTGGAGAAGGGGGTCGGACGTGCCGACTTCCTCTACAACATCCAGTTCCTGGAAGAGGAGTTCCGGCACTACGTCGTCTTCGCGGACGTCATCGACTACATCACCGGCGGGCAGCTGACGACCGAAGAGCTGGCGACGTACGACATCGAGAACGAGCGCGAGCTGCGCGCGGTCCGCAAGCGGTGCTTCGAGCGTCACGGCGAGCTCGGGCGGTTCGCGTCGTCGTTCTGCGAGGGCGGCGGCGCCTCCATCTTCCACGAGGGGATGCAGATAGGCGGCGACGAGCTCAGCGACCGCATCGCCGCGGCGTGCGCCAACGTCTACAACGACGAGATCGACCACGCCGCGCACGGCGCCGACGACCTCAACGCCATCGCGCGGACTGAGGAGGACTGGACGCTTGCGAAGGAGATGGTCGCGGAGATCTCCATGCAGCGCCTCAGGATGCGGAACGAGGAGTTCGGGTTCCCGCTCTCGGACGAGCGACTGCTGGAGATCGCCGACGGCCAGGTCGAGCTGCCGGAGCGGTTCGAGGCGCTGCTCGTGTAAGCGACGGAGACGTCGTTGTCCTCCACATGCCCGTCCACTCGACGACGCCGGTCCACCCACCGCGCGCCAAAGCGCGTTGCCCTCTCCCTCAGAGGACCTTTGCGTAACTGCCCCAGCGCAGCGCGGTTCTTCCCCCCCCCCCCCCCCACCCCCCCCCGGGGGCACTCCCC
>JAPOOH010000422.1 GCA_026713505.1 Chloroflexota bacterium
CGGCGTCCACTTCCACGGTTACGGGGTGGCGCAGGTGCTTGGAGGCGGTCTTTGCCACCCACTCGGGCATGGTCGCCGAGAGGAGGGCCGTCTGACGGTCGGAGGGCGTCTGGCCGAGGATGGCCTCCACGTCGTGGGCAAAGCCCCTGTCCAGCATCTCGTCCGCCTCGTCGAGGACAAGGAAGCAGAGCGAGCGGAGGTCGAGCGAGCCTCGCCGGAGATGGTCCAGCGTGCGGCCCGGCGTGCCGATGACGATCTGCGCGCCGTCCCTCAACGCCTTGGATTCAGGCAGCAGCGACCGGCCGCCGTACAGCATCGTCACGCGCAGCCGCCGCGATGCAGCGAGGGACTCCGTTACACCGGCCACCTGGATGGCCAACTCCCGCGTGGGGACGAGAATGAGCGCCTGCACGCGCCGGAGCGATGGGTCGCACCGTTCCACGAGTGGGGCGGCGAACGCGAGCGTCTTTCCTGAGCCGGTGCGCGCCTGCCCTATCACGTCACTCCCCGCAAGGAGGTGAGGGATGGACTTCTCCTGTATCGGCGTCGGCTCGGATATGTTCATGCGGGCAATAGCGGCCCTGGTCCCTGCCTGCAGCGCGATCCCGGGAAACACGGATGCGGTTTCGACGGCGTCACCGGTAGGGATCCGGTCCGCGACAGACATCTCCCGTGCGCGGGCATCATTCGCAGGCGGAAGACCGGCACGGCGAGCCTTGAAGCACGGAGAACAGTAGATTGGCCTCCCCTGGCGAGGCCGGAAACGGACGGTTGTGGGCGTACTGCAGTCTGCACAAACAGTGGAGTGGAGCTGGGTACGGTTAGTGGGACGTCGACGTGTCGATAGAGTTTCAAGAGGCATATATAACAGGGTACAGGAGTACGAGGGTCAGCGCAATGATTCAGTGACGCATGGGCGTGGCAAAGAGGCAAAACACGCCGTGTACCGCACGTGTTTCCTGGCGTGTTTCCACAGGTAGGTTCGCAGACGAAGTGCAACAGTTCGTCAGGATGTGGCGGGCGTATTTGTTTGCGTTGGGGATTGGCACCCGCAAGGGGTGCCCATACAGGCCAGGGAACCCCCAACAACATCCGCAGGCCTCGGCCGGTCCGACGGTTTGATGTAGTAGGGGTGCCCCTCGTGGGTACCCTGGCGTTACGCCATAGCCGACGCCCGGCCAAGCGGGAGGTCACCCGAAAGGGCACCCACAAGGGGTGCCCTTACACCGGAGCACCACCGCACCCGACGCGAAGGGCCCTCACCCGCCTCTGCGCAGCGGCGGCCCCCTCTCCTGAGGGAGAGGGGATCAGGCCCCTCACCCATTCCCAAACTGCACGCCATTCTCCCGTTGACCGGCCGAGACCGCCACACCTACACTACCCGGTACTTCGGGGGTGCTCATGGCCCGTGCTATCTGGAAGGGCGCGATAAGTTTCGGGATGGTCGCCATCCCGATGAAGCTGTATATCGCGACCGAGAGCAAGGACATCGGCTTCGTCCAGCTCCACGACTCCTGCCACTCGCGTCTCAAACAGAAGCGCTGGTGCCCCTCCTGCGAGGACGAAGTCGAGTACAGCCAGATCGTCCGCGGCTTCGAGTTCGTACGCGACGAGTACCTCGTGATGGAGGCGGAGGACTTCGACAACCTCCCGCTCAAGTCCACCCACACCATCGACATCGTGCGGTTCGTGGACATCGCCACCATCGACCCGGTCCACTATGAGAAGAGCTACTACATCGAGCCGGAGAGCGTCGGCGTCAAGCCGTTCGCCCTCCTCAGGAAAGCGCTGGAGGCGACCAGCCGCGTCGCCGTCGCCAAGGTCGCGCTCCGCAACAAGGAGCACCTGTGTCTCATCCGGCCCTACGACGACGGCCTCATCATGGAGACGATGTACTACCCGGACGAGATCCGGGGCACCGCCGAGCTCGACCTCCCCGGCGACGTCGAACTCTCCGAGGCCGAGCTGCAGATGGCCGTGATGCTCATAGACCAGCTCACCGGCGAGTTCCAGCCCGCCGAATACCGGGACGAATACCGCGATGCGCTCCAGCAGGTGATCGAGGCGAAGCTCGGCTCCGGCGCGCCCATCTCCGCTGCGCCGGAGGCCCCGCAGGGCAAGGTGCGCGACCTCATGGAAGCCCTGCGCGCCTCCATCGAGGCGGCACGGGCCGGAACGCCCGACGCCGAAGCCGAGGAGCCCTCCGCCGCGGGCAAGGCGCGGAAGGCGTCCTGACGCCGTGACGACCACGCCGCACGCCGCAACCAACCGCTCCGCGCTCGCGCTCGGCCTCGTCGAACCGATGGTCCCCACTCCCTCTCCCGAACCGACCGACGCGCCCGATCGTCTCTATGAGATCAAGTGGGAGGGCATACGCGCCATCTCCATAGTCAGCGGCGGCGAGGTGCACATGCGCACCCGCGCAGGCGCCGACATCACCGAGTCGTTCCCGGAGGTCGCCGAGGCGCTCCGCAGCGCGGCGGGAGAGGCGAGCGCCGTGCTGGACGGCGAACTCGTGGCGCTCAGCGAGGAGGGCGTCCCGCAGCGCTACGCCGTCGTCGAACGGTGGCTGGCCGGAGCGGGGGCCAAGCGCAGGACGCCCGTCAACTACGAGGTGTTCGACATCCTCCATCTGAACGGCGAGTCGCTGTTGAACCTGCCGCTCTACGAGCGTAAGGCCCGCCTCCACGACGCGCTGCGGCCCAACGCCACCGTCCACGTCTGCCATTTCGAGGAGGGCGAGGGCGTCGCGATGTACGCCGCCGCGCGGCAACTCGGTCTGCACGGCATCGTCGCCAAGGATAAGCACAGCCTCTATGAGCCCGGCAAGCGCTCCCGCCACTGGCTCTCCACCAAGAACGCCCGGACGATGAACCTCGTCGTGGGCGGCTACACGTTCGGCGGTAGCATGCAGCCATTCGACTCGCTGCTGCTCGGCGTTTTCGAGGACGGACGGCTCCGCTTCACCGGCGCGGCGGGGGCGGGGGCAGCCCCCGGCGGCCAGCGCCCCCTCCCCCCGGAGCCCTCCCCCTTTCACAACCGCCCCTGTCCCCTCCTTCCCGAGGCCGC
>JAPOOH010000469.1 GCA_026713505.1 Chloroflexota bacterium
CGTTTTCGCCGAGCCTGGTGCCGCTCCGCACGATCTGCAACTGACCGAAGGGAGGTCCTGATGGAAGTGCGGCCGCTGACCGAGCGGGAAATCGCCGAAGCCAGGGCCCTGAGTGAGGGTCCGGTGCCGAAATTCCTGGCGCGGGAAGGGCGCATGACCGGCTACGGCATGACGAAGGAAGAGGCGATCAAGAACCTTGAGGACGGCCAGAGGTACATGGCTGCCCGGCAGAGGATCAACTGATGGAGTATTTGCCCGCCGGCGAAGAGCTGCTACGCCTCGATGCGGCTCTCGCCAAGGGCGGTAAGGCAGCGGCCGAGGAATTGCGGCGCTTCGTTGACGGTATGGGCGTGGACGATGGGGAGAAAGCCGATGGCGAGGCTTGACGACACCCTGAAGGAAGCGGACGAAGCCTTGGCTCAAGCCCGCAGGTTGAGAGAGGCCGTTCAAAAGGAGAATCCGACCGTGAAGGAACCACCGGAGGAACAAGAGGAAGAGACGCCGCCCGAGGCCTCCGCCGAAGAACCGGCGCCGGAGCCGCCCCCGAAGGTGGGACACCGGGCCGACAGGTGTATCTATCACGCCCGCAATGGGCAATTCGAGGTCAAGAAAACCGACAAATACCTTGGCCTGTTCCCCACCCTGATCAAGGCACAGCAAGCCCGCGATAAATTCGAGGCCGAGAACGCGTCAGGACGGTTGGGAAGGCCGCCGCGCAACGGCAACACGATAAAGGCGCGGGCGGAGCAGGCGACCGAGGTAGTGGAGAAGGAGGCGGAAGTGAGCGAGCCGGAACCGGCTGCGACTGTGTTCGAGGTTGGTGACGTGGTCACCCTGCGCTCCGGAAGCGGAGGCATGACGGTAGTTGCCCTGCAGCCGGACGATCATTACGACCTGATGTTTTGGGTCGAGAACGACGGCCGGCCGGCGACCGTCCGGTTGCCCGGCGCTTGCCTGGAAAGGTACTGACATGAAACGACGCGAAATCCTGCGCTTGGGTGTTGCGGCGGCGTTTGCCGCGACCCTCCCGGCGCTGCCACCCATGCCGGGCGAGGCTACGACCGTCGATGTTATCCCGCCCGACCTGCCGCCCAGCCTTATCGAGGGCGGCGTTCAGGTGGAGAGTTGCGACATCGTGTGGAATGAGTCGCTGGGCCACCCGGTGAGCGCCCTGCGCTTTACATTCACGGATGGGCACGTCATGGAGCTGGCGGCCCCGAGGGGTGAGCATGCGAGTGAAGGTGAAGGACCAGTGGTACGAGGCGACGGACGAATGCCCGATCATGGTGGAGTTGACGGACCAGGACAAGACGAACATCACGAACATGATACCCACGGCGACCAGGTACGCCATATTCCAGAAGGTGACGCCTGACGGCGAGCCCTCCGAATGGGCCGACCTGGACCGGATGGGCGCCTGGATGGACGAAGGCGCGTGGCCTGACGCCGTGCCTGTCGGGGAAGAGTGGATTCGCTGATATGCACGAAAGTGCCCCGGATATGCACTCAAGTGACCCCGATATTCACCCGGGTTGCCTCCAGATGCACCGAGGTTGACCCAATCTGAAAGCGAGAGGAACAAGGCATGTTGAAGAAGTCGGAATTCGTTGCGGCCGTGCAGGCAAGGGCCAACGTCGATGTTCGCAAGGCCGACGTGGAGGCCGTCTGCGGCGCGGTGTTCGACGTGATCAAGAACGAGCTCGGCAAGGGCGAGAAATTCACTTATCCGGAATTCGGGACGTTCGACGTCCGGCATCGCAACGCGAGGACCGGCCGCAATCCGCAGACCGGGGCGCCGACCGAGGTGGCGGCCAGCAACACGGTGGGCTTCAAGCTATCGCCGGCGCTCAAGCAG
>JAPOOH010000584.1 GCA_026713505.1 Chloroflexota bacterium
ACCGGCTGGCGCCCGAGCAGACCCTGACGGCGCTGGCGGCCTACAACCTTGCCTATGCGCTTCCGTTTCTGGCCGTTCCGCTGTCGCTGGCCGTGGCGGGCCGGTCGGTGTTGCCGGTCCTCGGCAAGGCCGCGTCAACGGGCGAACGGCTGTCGGGTTTCGTACCGCCCGTGCTGCTGGGGCTTGTCGGCGTGGGCCTGCTGCTGGACGCAGCGCTCTTCTTCGCGACTGGAAAGGGCCTGATCTGACCGCCGATCCGCCCGGGCGGATCGTATCGGTGGCTGCGTGCCGAATCGCGACCGGTGGACTGGCGAGGCAACCTGCAACGGCCGAGGGCGAGGACGGCGTGTGCCGGCGTTGGGGTTCGAGCAGGGAATCAATATTGCCAGTGGCAGGCCTAGGACGTTCAGGGTCTCCGATTCCGCGTGGAGACAAGGTTCGTCGATCCCTGCGAATAATGTGCAAGACGGCCAGTCCGTGGATTACATCAAGAACGAGATCGGGGACGATTTGGCTCACGGATCTTGCGTGATCAGGAAGTCGCGTTCCGGGAGCCGCATCGAGGAGGCCGACATCTACATCAAGGCTCCGGGCATCACCGAGACAGTGAGAATGGCCATTACCGGCCACGCTGGCTACGTAGACAGCGAACACGCCGTCTACTCGGTCGTGGATGACCTCTACTCGACGATCTTGCATGAGACGGGCCATGCAGTCGGCCTCAAGCACATTCGGTCACCGGAGAACCTCACGAGCCTGCTCCCCTACACGTCTGGAGCGTGGGATTCCGTATCTCTGCGCCTATATGCAATGTCCCACTTGCGATACAGCCAATGCGCCACGGGCGACCCGTTAACCATACCGTTCGTGTTCCGCATCGACTCCATGAGGCAGTCGAGGGTTCGAATCGATACGGAAGAGTTGCGAGAAGCATGGGCGATGTTCAGCCTCGCGCTGGAACCGGGGCCGCAGGACCGTACCGCGCTAATGTGCATTTGCGAGATCGAGCAGGCTCACGAGAAGACCCTCGTGCGCGGCCAAAGTCCGTAGGCATCGACACTTCGGACGCTGCCGGGTCCGCCGGAGATCGACGATTCCCTGGCCGGCCTGGACTGGGTCGTGGCCGGTGGCGAACGTGCTAGGCTGATTGCGTGGCCCGCCGGGAGCCTTAAGGCTCACGCCGCGATCCCGGCACTTTCACCTTTCAGGCCCGGCCCCCGGCCTCGTCTAGCTTGCGCATCGCAGCTCGCTCGCTGAGGTTGTAGAACGTGACGAGGCAATGCCTCGCTCCTTCCACTTGGTCCTGCCTGACGACCGGCAGACACCACAGCTCGTTTTTCTCCTCAGCAAGCAGCAGCCGGTCGTCTAGGCCGAGCGGGGCGGAATCCGGCCAGCGCCGGTTGGGGCGGTGCTGCCGGCCTGCCGGATCGCCGCCGTCGCCGCTGCGGGCGTGAGCGCCGCGGTCCGCTCCTCGGCGCGGACCGTAACCTTCGCGGTCAGGCTTGCCATGCTATCGTTGCGCCATGTGGGGAAGCAGGGGCTGGCACTGGATCTGCGGGCTCGCGTTGGTAGCGCCCGCGCTGGTCATGCTGCCCGCCTTGGACAGGGCCGGGGAGACCGGCGTTCTGACGTGGGCCGCGGCCTTCGCCATCGTTTGCCTTGCATCCCTGCTTGCGACAACCGTGTTCGCGATCGTCGGCGCCCTGTGCGTCGCCGTTGTCGGGGATCTCATCGAGGATCTCTTCGGCCTCGGGGTCTGAGCGCCCGCGCGACCGCCATGTGCCGCCAGGCCAGCGCCTCGCGGGTCGGGTGGCTATAATTCCCTCGTGGTGCTGCTGGGCTTCACCGCCGTCTTGGTATTCCTGCTCTCGTTCCGAGGGGTGCGGAACGCCATCTGGCTCTTTCTGGCGTACGCTTTCTTTCGGAGCGACCCACTCGAATCCCTGCTCTGGCTCGCCGGCATGGCGACCTGCATGCTCGCTTGGAGGCTGCTGAAGGTCGCGCCCGGCGAGGCGCGCGCCGAGCAGCCGGGCGGCTAGCCGGGAGTGTTCAAGCAGCTCGCCCAGCGGCTTGCTTGCTCGCTCCGGTGGCCATGCGCTGGCCGACCCAGCGCTGCGAGTGCTCAAGACCGCCCTGCTGCCAGCGACAGCAGGCGGCAATACGACGCGCGCTTCCGCCAGGGAGCAGACCGCGAAAACGCCCGTCCAGGGCCACCCAGCTAGGCGAGGCGTTGCGCGAGGAGCGCGATGCGCGTAAGGCTGAAATTTCCCAGACGCAGAAACTTGGCGAGCGTGCTAGGCTGATTGCGGCCCGCCGGGAGCCCAAGGCTCACGCCGCAATCCCGGCACTTTCACCTTGCGGACACGGCCGCTCGGCCCCGGGGCTCGTCTAGCTTTCGCATCGCCGCTCGCTCAGGTTGTAGAACGTGACGAGGCGAGGCGCTCAGTTCTTGCCTGCGTCCGTGCTATGGTGATTGCGGCCCGCCGGGAGCCCTAAGGCTCACGCTGTAATCCCGGTACACAGCTCTTCTGTGAACGGCCGTTCAACGGGGGCCTCACGAGCCTTCAAGCCCCAACACCCCACCCGCTGATACACGCGAAATCCGTGCTCGTCCGCGGTGACTGCTGCGATGTTGAAGACCCGCCGGGAGCCGTGCCAACTGCGAAATCCCGGCATTTCAGCGAAGACCGATACCACAAACGGCACCGGTCGATCCAGTAGTGATCCAAGACATTTTTCGCTTGGTGAACCGGATGCGGACACGGATCTCTTCCACGATGGATTTCGGAAGCATGAGGGTCTGGCGATTGCGCTTGCGAAGGAGCACATCGAGGACCACCCTAGACTTGAACCGGAAGACCTAAGAATCATCAAGTCCCAGTGCCTTTTCTACGATGAGATTCCGCGGCTGTTGACCGAGTGCATGCTTGATCTTGGCCCGCCCGAGCAGCTCAACGTGGATGCCTTGCCGGGTGAGCCGGCCGCGTTCTCGCTAGACTTGCCGATGGAGTTCCGAGCTAGGATCATGGGGATGGATTGGATCCCCCCTGTGGATGTGCGTGTAGACCTAGGCATATCGGAGGCCGATGCCGCGAAGCATCCCCAGCGGTGGGAGTCCGAAGCGGTCAACTGGCCGCTCTGAAGCAGCTGTGCCCTCCAAGCCCAAGCGCCCCGCCCCCGCCTCCATCGAAGGCAGAGGAGTTCTTCAACCGGGTGTATTCTGGTATTCGAGCACGCCTCGCGGCCGGGAGCGATCGGCGGCCGCCCGGAAGGAGAAATGATGCAGTACCAAGACTATGATGATTGCGACTGCGATCAAGAGGACTGCGAGACAGCATCGTTCCTATGGAGCCTTGCCGGCGCTATTCTCGGCCTGCTCTCATGGGGGTGGTGGGACTAGCTAACCGGTATATGCCGGTTTGTGCTGTGCTGGCACTGGCGGCCTGGGGCGGGACTCGAACCCGCATCCTCGAGTTAGGCAGACAGGCGCTCTATCCTTTGATCTACCGGGCCGCCTTCCTGGGCTAGCACGAGCCTGTGTGCTTGATCCGGATCTAGGCAGGTACGTAATCCCCCGATGCTGGAAGGGC
>JAPOOH010000423.1 GCA_026713505.1 Chloroflexota bacterium
AGCAGGGCCGCGGAGGCGAGTTCCCGACTGTGCGCAGGCGCTGGGTGGAGTCCGGCCTCGCGGACGAGCTTGAAGGGATGGACCTCGTCTCCACGATGTTCCGCTACTCACTCGCGCACCCTGCAGCGCACACCTTCATCAACGGCACCAAGGACCTTGACCACCTGAAGGCGAACATCGCGTCGGCGGAAGCCGGCCCCCTGGACGCCGACCTCCACGCGCTGATCCGCGATCGGGTCATGGCCGCCGTCGCCAAAGAGGGCTAGTGCCTGTTGCCTCCCAGGCCTGAGACCCTTACACACGGGTTGAAGGTGGGATTGGAGGTGAAGTGAGGGTGCCTATTTCCTCTCCTGAGGGAGAGGGTCAGGGTGAGGGCCCTCGGCGGAGTGGGGTGGGCGGGTAACGCAACCCCTCACCCTAACAACCGCGTAAACACCCAGCAGCGTGGCGCCTCCCGGCCCTTGCAGGCTGCGCTTCTTCCCAAGGCGTCCGGGCGTGTGGTTGAATAGCGCGGATCGAGCGCGGCATACCAGGAGGGACCATGGTTCAGCTCACGCCGGAGATGAAGAGACTCGTTGATTCGGAGAACGGCACCGTCAGCAGGGAGATAGTCTGGAACCAGGACATCTACGACCAGGAGATGGAGCAGGTGTTCGCCCGCTCGTGGCTCTTCGTCGGCCACGAGTCCCAGGTTCCGGACCCCGGCGACTTCATCCTCAGCCGTATGGGCGAAGAGGCGGTCGTCGTCAGCCGTGGCCGCGACGGCAAGATATACGTCTTCCTGAACTCCTGCAGGCACCGGGGCAACCGCGTCTGCCGGTACGACCAGGGCAACACCTTCACCCACGTCTGCTCGTTCCACGGCTGGACCTACGACGCCACTGGTGCGCTCGTCGCGCTCCCGTACCACGAGAACGGCTACGACATGATGGACAAGTCGAAGTGGGGGCTCATGCAGGCCCGTGTGGAGGTCTTCCAGGGCTCCATCTGGGCAACGTGGGACAGGACCGCCCCCAGCTTCCACGAATACCTCGGTGGGGCGGACATGTACCTCGCCACCGGGCTGATGCACACGGACGGCTCGGACGACGGCGCCGAGGTGCTCGGCGGGGTCGTCAAGTGGAGGCTGGGCTGCAACTGGAAGGTGCCTTGCCCGGACACGGACATCACCCACGGGTGGATAACGCACCGATCCACCGCGCTCGCGCTGGGAGTTGGCGCGACGGGCAACCCGGTGCGACCGCAGGGGGACCGATCGCTCGCCGTCGGGCAGGTGCGGAGTCGCTACACCGTCTCGTTCCCGGAAGGCCACACGATGGGCGTGACGATTCCCGAGAAGGGCGACCCCGGCTGGGACGAGTCCGGCACCTGGAACGAGCGCCCCGCCGTGCGCGAGTACCTTCGTGAGCAGTTCGAGCTGCGCCGGAAGCGCCTCGGCCTGATGGCCCACCTCTCCGTCGGCCCAGCGATCTTCCCGAACGAGGGCTGGCTCGGGCGCGTCGTCCGCATCATGCACCCGCAGGGCCCAGCCATGACCGAGATCTGGACGTACTTCTTCGTGGACAAGGACGCGCCCCAGGAGGTGAAGACCGAGCTTGCGAACTACTACGAGCTCTACTACGGCCCCGGCGGCGTCACGCAGCAGGACGACATGGAGAACTGGTACGCGCTCACCATCGCCAGCAAGGGACCCGTC
>JAPOOH010000424.1 GCA_026713505.1 Chloroflexota bacterium
CCCTCCCCGAATCCCCCAGAGGTTGCGATGCAAGCTCACTGACAACCCCGCGAAGCCTCCCATAGAATCCCAACCATGCTTCGCTCCACGAACCTTCCGACCCCCGCCCTGCGCACCTTCCTGACCCTGCTTGCGCTGCTGGCCGCCGCCCTCCTCGCCCCGCTCCCCGCCTCCGCCCAGGACCCCCCCGACGACGAACGCGAACAGAGCATCCCCCCGTTCCCCGTCGTCTACCTCGAGGGCACCGCAACGCTGGACGGCGAGCCGGTCGCCCAGGGCGAGATCGTCGTGCGCGTCGGCGACTGGGAGCGCCCCAAGCGCATCCCGGTCGTCGACGGCAGGTTCAACTGCGCGAGCGACGAGGGCTGTCTGCTCGTCGGGCCGCCCGGATACCTCATCGGCGACCCCCCGCGCTACGAATACGTCGGCGCCGATGTGACGTTCCACCTGAACGGTGAGCAGCAGGCCGACCTGACGTACCCGTTCGCACACATGTCCCAGCCGTGCTTCGTGGACAGCGTCGAGCTGTCCTTTGGCGCGGGCGTGGAGCCGCGCGTCGACCAGCCGTGCCCCAGCGTCCCGGCGGGGACCATCGCCCCGCCTCCGCCGACGCCCACTCCGACACCTACCCCCACCCCGACGCCGGCCCCGACGCCAACCCCGGCCCCCACGGCGACGCCCGTCCCGCCGACGGCCACGCCGACCGCAGCTCCCGCAGAGCCCGTTCCACCCGTGTCAGACGACGACGGCGGGGGCGTGCCCATCGTGCTGCTGGTCGTGCTCGCAGGTGTCGTCGTCATCGCGGCAGTGGGCGGCGTCGCGCTGCTGAGGCGCCGGTCGTAGGGCTGTAGCCTGACCCGCCCGCCCGGGAGTACCCTCACCGCCCGCTTCAGCGCGGGAAACTGCGTGAAGGCCTATGCCAGCCGCAGGGGCGCGCCCTGATATACTGACCCGCATGCAGATTACGCAACAACGTTCCGCACTGGTCGACTCGATACTTCCCGGGCAGGGGCTGCTGCGCGACGCGGCGCTCGTGGTGGGCTTCACCTTCATCGTGATCATGTTCGCGCAGATCGCGGTGAAGCTGCCGTTCACGCCCGTGCCGATCACCGGAGGGACGCTCGGTGTCCTGCTCACGGGCGGCGCGCTGGGGGCGAACCGTGGCGCAGCGAGCCTCGTGCTCTACATGCTGATCGGCATGGTTGGCATACCAGTGTTCGCGCCAACTTCCGGAGCCTTGGAGGGACAACTGGTCCATGTCATCCTTCCCTGGTTGGGCGAAGGCGACCTGATATGGGACCGGGCCAGCGGCGGCTACATTGTTGGGTACATAGGTGCCGCGTGGGTGGTCGGACGGCTGGCGGAGCAGGGCTGGGACCGAAGCTGGCGCGTGCTGCTGGCGCTGCTCGCCGGCAACGTGGTGCTCTACTTGCCGGGGCTGGCGTGGCTGTGGTTCTGGGCGGCGAACCTCGCTTCTGAAGCCACGCGCGAAGCCTGGATGGCGACGGGAAGCCCCCTGGGCGCCACGTTGCAGTGGGGGCTGTGGCCATTCGTCGTGGGCGACCTTACGAAGCTGTACGTAGCCTCGGTCGCGCTGCCCGGCGCCTGGGCGCTGTTTGGACGCAAGGAGCGCTAGGTGGAGATCAACTGGATAGGCCACGCGGCGTTCCGCGTGCGCAGCAGCAACAAGACGCTCGTCATGGACCCGTTCCCGCCGGAGCTGGGGCTGCGCATCCCGCCGCAGCAGGCGCAGGCCGACCTCGTGACGCAGAGCAGCGACGACCCGTTCCACTCGGCGCTCGGCGCGCTCTCCGGCGACCCGATCGCACTTGATGGCCCCGGGGAGTACGAGGCGGCGGGGATGCACCTGCGCGGCCTCCGGACGACGCGCCGCACGAACGAGGGAGAGCCGCAGCGGTGGAACACGGTGTTCACCGTGCAGGCGGAGGGCATCGTGTTGTGCCACCTCGGCAACCCGGACCGGCTGCTCACGAACAGGGAGGTCGACGGGCTGGGGTCGCCCCACGTGCTGATGGCGCCGGTGGGGAGCGACACGGGGCTGTCAGCGGCGGACGTGGTGGAGATCGTGCGGAGCGTCGAGCCGCGAATCGTGGTGCCGATGCTGTACGCGCACGGCGGGAACAGGCATCCGCTGCGCGAGCTGGGGCCGTTCCTGCAGGAGATGGGCGTTCGCGAGCCGGAGTCGCAGCAGCGTCTCACGGTGACGCGAGCGAATCTGCCGGACGAAACACAGGTGATGGTGCTGCAGCCCACCGGCGCTCTGCTGTAGGACAGTGCGGACACACGCGTAGTTCCACCCACGCAACCCGCCCGGTATGCTGCAGGAGACACGCCCCGCGCCGCGGCCTAAGCCCGTTGCAGCGGGGCTCAGCCACTCTGCACGTCCCGTCATGCGCCACCTCGCCCCACGGCTTCGCCGCCCTGTCATGTTGAGCCCCTTCGGCAGGCTCAGGACAGGCCCCCGCGCCGGATTCCAGTCCGCGCTGGAACGACGGACACCCGTCCACAGTCTGGATTCCGACCTCCGCCGGAGCGACGAAGGCGGGCGCTTGCGTTGACCGTTCGCGGGTGGTGTTCCTAGAATGGCTGCAGGGGAGTGTGTGCCATGCAAGAGATGCTCATCGACAGTATCCGGGTCAGCCTGATGAACTATCAGCGCGTCGTCATCCTGAAAGAGCGGGAGAGCGACCGCTACCTGCCGATCCGCATCGGCTCGCCGGAGGCGGACGCCATCGCGCTGAAGCTGCAGGACGTGGCTGCGGCCAGGCCCCTCACGCACGATCTGCTCGGCGCTGTCATTTCGGCGCTTGGCGCTACCATCCGGCACATCGTGGTCTGCGACCTCGAGAACGACACGTTCTACGCCCGGCTCGTGCTGACGCTGGCGGACGGCTCCCACAAGGAGATCGACTGCCGCCCGAGCGATGCGATCGCGGTGGCGGTGCGCGGCGGCCAGCTGGTGCAGGGGAAGGACGGCGAGGACCACTGGTTCTCGTCGCTGCAAGAGGCAGATGAGTTTTCCAAGGAGCAGGGCGGGGACGGGTCGGACGTGCGCTCCAAGGTGCCGATCTACGTGGAGGACCGCGTGCTGGAGCGCGCGGGCGTGGTGGTGGACGGGAACGTGGAGGAGAGCAGCGAGGCCTCTCAGCCGCGCCGCCGGCAGCGTCCAGCGCAGCAGGGAGTCACGGAGGAGGAGATGGAGAAGCTCTCCGCATTCTCCGAGTTCCTGGAGGACCTGCCGGGGCTGGAAGACCTTGGCAAGCCGGGCGAGACGCAGTAAGGGGCGGTTACCCGTCTCAGGGTCTCGCCATGCTGAGCGCAGGGGCGAGGCGTTTCCAAGAGATTCCTCGGCTCCTCTTGGAATGACAAGCACAGGGACCGCAATCCCGCCCGCTCCTCACGCTGGGTCCCGGCCTTACGGCGATGACGCCCTGGGGCTTTTGCTTTGCATGCGCCGGGTATTGTGATAGGATTCACGCAGGCTCCGGACCAGCGCATGAGACACCGTCCCTGGTGGGTTTCAGCGGCACAGTTCACCGGCCTCGGTTGGTACATCGCCGCGGCGATCGTGCTCCCGACGCTGGGCGGAGCGTGGCTTGACGGCAGAGCGGGAACCTCGCCTCTCTTTCTCCTGGCAGGCGTACTCTTCGGGGTCGTCCTGGCATTCTACGGGGTGTACCGCATGGCCTCGGGCTACCTCAGCGGCGGCAACCGCCGCGAGGAGGCTGACGAGTAGTGAAGAAGCGTGTGATTCTGCTGGCGGTCGCTGCGCTGGCCCTCGTGGGGCTGGGGATGGGGGCCATAGGCAGGGCTATCCTTCCGGTGCCGGAAGTGCACCTGGCGCCACAGAAGATATTCGCCATCGGCGGCTTCACCGTCACCAACACGCTCCTCTCCGCCTGGCTCACGTGCATCGTCATCCTGCTGCTGTTCGGGCTGGGCACGCGCCGCATGAGCATGGTGCCCGGCCGCCTGCAGGGGCTGCTGGAGATGCTCATAGAGGCGCTCTACGGCTTCATCAGGGGTATCGCCGGGGAGTACTATGCCCGGCGTTTTTTCCCGCTCCTGGCCACCATCTTCTTCTTCGTTGCGTTCAACGCCTGGATGGCGCTGTTGCCCATCTACCCCACAGTGGGATTCACGGCAGAAGGCTCCGACCACATCACGACGCACCTGCTGCGCAGCGCGGGCACGGACATCAACATGCCCCTCGCGCTGGCAATCATCGCGTTCGTGTTCATAGAGGGCTGGGGGTTCCGTGTCCACAGGTTCGGCTACCTGCGGGAGTTTTTCCGTTTCGGGAACCCGGTGCAGACTTTCATCGGGCTGCTGGAGCTCATCAGCCACTTCATCCGCATCATCAGCTTCACCTTCCGTCTCTTCGGCAACATGCTCGCCGGGGAGATCGTCCTGTTCATGATGACGTTCCTGACCTTCTTCGTGACGCCCATAATCTTCTACGGGCTGGAGATACTGGTCGGGGGCGTGCAGGCGCTGGTATTCATGGGCCTGACGCTCGTGTTCACGGTGCTTGCTATAGCTCCGCATGAGGGTCATGACAAGGAGCACGCAGAGGCCGGACAGCACTAGACCCGCCACCGCGCGGGAAGACGGGGCGGAACGCCGAACGCGCCGCCGAAACAGACCAAGGAGGATTCGGTAATGAACGATTACGGAGAGATGGGCAAGTTCCTCGCCGTGGGCCTGGCCGGGTTGGGCCTGGCGGGGGCCGGCATCGGCCTGGGGATCCTGGGCAGCGCGGCGATGGGCGCCCTCGGAAGGAACCCGGAGGCCCGCGACGCGATCGCGCCGAACATGATCCTGGCGCTGGCGTTCACGGAGGCCATCGGCATCTACGGCCTCGTGGTGGCCATCCTGCTCATCTTCGTTGCCTGAGCGGCGCGGCGTGAGCAACGTTACCCACAGAGGAGGCGGGCGACGTGCTGCAAGCACCTAGACTAGCCGAAGACGCGAGCGGCATCGGAGCGCTGGGCATTGACCCGTGGAGCCTGCTGGCCTACCTGGTCACCTTTGGCCTGCTCCTGGCGCTCCTCTACACGGTTGCATACAAACGCATCCTGGGGGTGCTCGACGCCCGG
>JAPOOH010000594.1 GCA_026713505.1 Chloroflexota bacterium
ACTGTTCGGCCATCATACTTAGCGATTCGAGATGCGGATCGTCTTGTGAGCACTATTCTTATTCTTCTATGTCCATCTGCGGATCATCTTGTGAATGATTTAGGGTTTCTTCTATAGCACCCGATTGCGTCGCCGGGTTCTCGATTTTTTCTTTTACGGCGGCGGTAGCGAGTTTTTGGTCGAAGGTCGCCAGTTTGGCCTTGCGGCGGATGGCCGTCTCTAGGTAGCTAGCGTCGTATCTAGTCAGGTCATGGCGTTGTGCAAGGTCTATAACCGCCATTTCGTCGTGTTCGTCATCCACAGTGGACGAGAAATCTTGGGTAAGTTGACGCAAGCAAGCATTCAGATCGCTTTGTTCGATTCGCCCCCTTTTCATCGCCATTAGTAGGACGTTACGCACCTCATACCAGAAAATAGCTGGCGTCGTACAGTCTCCGGCAGGCAAATTTTTTACTATTTCTTTGGCCGATTGATTGTGCTCTTCGTCTTTCAACAGAGCGGCAATCATCACTGATGCGTCAAGTACGGTAAGCATCAGCGTCTCCCCTCGTCTCTCCACGCCCGTATCTCATCCTGCGTTACGGGCTTCATCCTTTTGCGTCGTTCATCGGCAACCTTGAATGCTTTCGCCATGACGAGATCTTGCAACGTCGGATGATGGTCCGAAAATTCTGACTGATTGATGCGCGTGTATTTCCAAGACTTTCCAGTGATTTCGCTTACCCGCTTGCACCAGTCCCACGCGGCGGCGTCCTTGTCGGTAGTGCCTTCCCAGACTCGGCCTTTGGTTTCGATGATCCAGTTTATTTCGCCACCGTCGGTTTTTTGGACGACTACCCAGTCGGGATAATAGAAGCCGATGGCACCGCTAGACTTTAGATAGTCGATGCGGAACACAGTTCCGGAATTGCCCTGTTCTGTCGTCCCAAGTGCTGCAAAGCGCACGACATCTCTGGAGCGATCCAAGAATGCTGCGAAGCTGCGCTCAAAGTCGTTGTAGGTGGCGACGAAATTGAAAATAGTTTTCTTCGCCTCCAATGGTGGCAAATTTCTTCGCCAGCTAAAGGGTTTCGTCAGGGATAGACGATAATCCTCTTTCTCGAACTCGATCGCACGCGGCTCGATGGTGAGTTCAGCGATCTTGCGGGCCATGTAGTTGGCAATGCCCTCCTGCAATTCTAGCCGTGCCAGATGGGAGCGGATGGTTTCATCGGCCAGTTCGATTTTTCGCCCAAAACAACGGTTCACGACGTAGTCCTGCACAATCGGATACATCTCCGCAAAGCAGTTGGTTAGCTTGGCACGGTCAGCGGTTTTATTGGTGATGCTTGCTAGGAGCTCTTGGGCAGGCCGTGGCTCAACAGCAATGTCAGCTTGATGGACCTCGGTCTCTGTGGTTGTGAATTGCATCTTCAGACTCAACCGGAACTGTTCGGCTAGTTCTTCTTGGTTGAAAATCTCTTCAAGCGAATACACATCCAAGGTGGACAGCTTGCGGAAATTATGCTTTAGGCTCGGCTTGGTGATCGGAATAGCGATGTCGTACTTCAGTCGCTCCTGCACAGGCTCGATGATGACCGGCGGCGGCGGATTGGTGTCAGTACTGGCTACACCGACGCCCTCGGTTTCTAGTTGGTCGCGTAGAACCTTGAGTAGGTTGCGCGTGCCAAGTACCTCTAGGGTCTGCATTTGGTCGGGGCTTACCTGTGCCATCAGGCGCAGTCCGCGACCTATCACCTGTTCCGGGAGTATTTCGGCTTTCGCAGTGAAGGGGCGCAGCCCCAGTACCACTGTCACGTTGCGCACGTCCCACCCCTCGCGCAGCATCATCACGCTGACAATAACTTTAATTTTGCTTTCAGGCTTATCGATGTCCCGTGCTGCTTGCCGAGCTTTTTCAATATCTCCTTTCCGAACTTCTCCGGTATTGTCCGTATGAATAACGAGTACCTCGGATTCCTTGAAGCCGAATTCCTCGGTTTTCCACAGATATTCTCCCAATGCGTCTGCATAGACGTTCTTCTCAGCCATGACAAAGAGCACCGGCCTGATTTTGAGCTTCTTGTAGATTCGCCAATGTTCCTTCCAGCGCTGCACAGCGGCCAGTAGCCAGTAGCCGTACTTCTCTGCCACGTTTTCCTTCTTAACCCCGTCGGGTTCTTCGGTTGGCTGATTCGGATCATCTTCCTTGGTTACGATGAGTGGTGCCTTGACGATTTTATCCTCTACGGCTTGTGCCAACGGGTAGTCCACGACCGTCCAAGGGAAGTACATGCCGTTCTGGTCCTTCGGCGTGGCCGAAAAGTCGAGCCAAGCGCAGAGGCCCTGCGGCAACGCGTTGTGGATGGCGAGCAGCGATTTACTCCAAGCCAAACCTTCGTTATGGACATGATGAGCTTCGTCATTTAGCACGACGAGATCCTTCAGGAATTTCACGCGCTCCAGCATGGGGCGCTGACTAGATGACGCTAGGTTTTTCTCGGGCTTCCTGCCCAAAAGGACCTCAACGGCGTTTTCTGATGTCCGCTCTTTGTCGGGAAATTCGTAGAGTTGGTGAATATTGGTGAGGAATAGGTTCCCAGACGGGTCCGGCTCAACGGCCTCTCCGCGCAGGATTACCTTTTGCGTGAAGCTGCCTTTCCACTCTGGCGGGATTAGTG
>JAPOOH010000425.1 GCA_026713505.1 Chloroflexota bacterium
GCCGAGGAGTACGTTGTGCGTTTCCGTGTGTTGGTACGAGGCCTCCCCGGCATACTCGATGCCGAGACGGGCGAAGATGATCTCGGGGTGCTGGAGAGCGAGGTCGGTGAGGCATGCCTGGCTCTCTGCGCTGTACCCGCCACCGGCGCCGAGGAATGCCATTCCAAGGAGAACGACGTTCTCCGGCGCAAGGCACGCGAACAGCGGCGCCGCAGACGCTGCGTCGCCACCCGCAGCCAGCAGCGGCATGCCGAGCATGACCTCGTACACGGCATCGCCCAAAACCCCCTTAACGCAGCCGTTCTCCTGCCCGGACAGACGGTCGAAGAGGTCCTTGCCCGTGGTCGACGCGTCTAGGACGAAGTCGCGCATCGACATGGCCGCTTCATCGGCGGCCGGGGCGGGCGTGGGCGTCGGGACAGGCGTCGGGGTGGGGGTAGGAGTCGGGGTCGCCGTAGGAGTGGGCGTAGGCGTGGGCTCCGGCGAGCACGCCGCCGCGACCACAAGGGCGAGGAGCGCGACCGCCGCGATCGCAGCGGCGCGCCAGGGAGAGCTGATCGTTCGGGATAAGCGTGGCATGTGGGTCACCTCCTGGTGTGGTTGCATGGATAACGTTCCTGTTGGTTATTCGTCGTACCGCAGGGCTTCCGCCGGGTAGATGTTCGATGCCTGCCGCGCCGGAAGGTAGGTCGTCAGCAGCGACGCCCCGTAGGCAACCACGATCACGAGGATGACCGTCTCCCACGGTATGGCGTAGGTGACGTTTTCGAAGCTCTCCCCGACCTCGCGGATGATGTCGATCGACAACCCGAACCCGAGGCCGAGCCCCACCACGATGCCCAGCAGCGCGATGAACGAGGACTCGACCAGGAACGCGAGTTGCACCATCCCGCTGCGGAAGCCGATGGCGCGCAGGATGCCGATCTGCACGCGCCGCTCAACGACGGAGCGCGCCGCGATGACGCCCAGTGCCGCGATGCCGACTACCAGGCCAAGGCCCATGAAGCCCTGAACGAGGCGGCTGAACGTGCGGTTCAGCGCGGTGAAGTCCCGCACGGTCTTTGCGAGCGAGGAGGCCTGCACGCCGTGCTCGACGAACTCCTCCTCCAGCGCTGCCGCGACGGCCTCTGCACGTGACGGGTCGTTCAGCACGATCTCGTAGTTCAGGTACGGCAGTTCCACGGGCGCCAGCCGCTGCAACGTCCCGTGCCCGGTGGTCACCGTCCGCGCGAAGAACGCGGACTCTTTCATCACGCCAATGACGCGAAGGCGAGCCATCTGTTGCTCTGCGGAGTCGTACACCTCCACGTACACCTCGGGCAGCACATCGCCGTCCCGCTGGAAACCCTCCAACTGGAAGGAGAAGTCCGGCCCTCCCTGCTCGAAGTCGGTAGCGGCGGGAACCATCGCGGCGCTGACGACCGCGACCTCCTCTCCCGCAGCCAGCGCGCGCCAGACGGCACGGTCGTCCGGGTACCGCTCGTCGCGTAGGTCGAACCCGTAGGTGGTCGCTTCAGCGTAGGCGGCGTCTACGCCGGTAACGAACCAGTCCTGCAACTCCTGCCCGGTGTCCTGCTGCCTGATGCGCACGGGCAGGCCGCTCATCGCGCCGATGGCCGCGAACTCCCCCGCATCCAGCGCCGGGGACTCCTCTACGCGTGCGGCGAGGTCGCCGACGGGGTTCGTGAAGCTGGCGTTGGCCGTGACGTCAAACCCGCCGGAGAACTGCCGCGTGTCCTCGTACGCCTTGTCGAGAGCGGCGTCGACGAAACCGAGGACCGAGAGCGTGAAGATGACCAGCGAGAACATCGCCAGCGTCATACCCGTGCGGAAGCGGTTCGCCATCGGGTACGCCATCGCGGTCCGGACGATGGGCGAGAGGGTGCGTCCTCTCCCCGCGACGGCGGTGATCAGGTTGGACAGGGACCCGGCGTTGTACACGACAACCCATACCGCGCCGATGACGACGATGACCCCGGAGAGGATGAATATCTCGATCCCCGCGTTGAACCGCGGGAGTCCATAGTCCTCCCAGTCGATGGGAAGAAGCCAGAGCAGCACGATCAATACGCCTGCAGCCGTGTACGCGACGCGTTCAGGCAGGCGCGCGGCGTGATTGAGCGCGAGCGGCACGCCGACCACCACGAGCGACAGGCCTATGGCGAACATGCTCAGTTCCTCAGCCAGGATGCCGTTGAGCGCCAGGAGCACGCCGAGCGCGACCATCAGGTAGCCGGCCATGAACAATGCCCACATGAGTCTGACGACGGCGCAGGGCCCGCTGAGCAACAGGCGCCGCAGCGCGCGGAGCGGACGCAGGCGCCGCAATGCCCGCAGACCGTCCAGGTAGGCGGCGCCCACCGCTCTCCACGACTCCCGCAGCCGGCGGCCCTGCCCCGGGGGTTCCGGTATGTCGCGCACGGCGCGCACGATGTTCAGCGCGCTCACGCGCGCCGCGGAGACGATCACTACCACGTACGTGACCACCATCCCCAGGGTGTACGCCAGCAGCAGGCTCTGCCACCGGAACGAGAACGCGATCTCGAAACCGGCCAGATCGTCTATCGTGCTGAACGCCACAGCCATGATGCGCACCATCACGATGCCGATCACGATGCCGAGCACGCTGCCGACTGCCGCCGCCGCGAGCGAGTAGACCGCGCCCTCGAACGTGAACAGCCGGACGATGTGCCCGCGCTGCGCGCCGACGGCCCGCGCGATGCCCAGCTCCCGCTTCCGCTCCGCCGCCAGCATCACGAAGATGAGCGCTATCAGCAGGATTCCCGCGATGATGGAGAACGTACCGAACAGCAGAAAGAGGCTCGCGAACTGGTCCCCGGCGTTATCGGCCAGCTCGATGCCGTCCCGTTTGACGTCGTCGTAGTCCAGGCCGCGCTCCTCGCGCAGGTCCTCGAACGCGTCGAGCACCGCCTCCGTGTGCCGTTCGCCCGCGACCGTGCCGCCCTCGTTCGAGATGAAGACGTAGTTGATGTTCCCTTGCTCGCCGAGAAGCGCTTGCATGTCGGCCAGGCGCATCACGGACAACGGGAAGGAGGAACTCGTGCTTCCCCCTTCGTCGAACACGCCAGCGACGCGCACCGTCACGGGCGCCTCGTCGAAGAACAGGGCAAGCCGGCCGCCCGGTTCCGCGCCCAGGTCATCTGCGGCATCGGCGCTCAGGTACAGCTCGTTCTGCCCCAGTGCGCCGAGGTCGAGTTCGTTGCCGTCCGCATCCAGGTAAGCGCCGAACCCGCCCACGTACTGGGCGTCGAGTCCATGCACCTGCAGCCTCGGCACGCTGCGCTCCGAGGCAAGCGCTATCGCAGGCGCCGCCAGGCTGATCGCGGGCATCACGCCGTCCACGGGAGCGCCGTCAAGCGCCGACCGGACGGCGTCAGCGGTCTCAGCCGGAATGAACGCGGGCCGGCCGGAGGCATCCTGTTCGTTCGAGAAGACGGCCTCGTCGAGGTGCCCCATCTGCTTGACCACGAAGACGCGCACCGAGTGCGCGAGCGTGTCGCCGGTGGCGAACGACGCGGAGAAGAGGAGCGTGGCGAGCATGAGGCCGGCGACGATGAGCACGGTCTGCGCGCGCCGTCGCGGGATGTTCCGCACGGCCATCTTCAGCACCACCGGATTGCGCAGCACGAACCAGGCGGTCACGGCAGCGGCGACGAGGAACACGACCGTGAGGGCGGCGGTGAGCGTGCCGATGGGTATGCCGAAGAGCGTCTCCACCGTCAGCCGGCCTTGCCGTCAGCGGAGAGCATCTCGTCGCTCTCGATGTGGCCGTCCCGCATCCGCACCATGCGCCCCGCGCCGGAGCCGC
>JAPOOH010000426.1 GCA_026713505.1 Chloroflexota bacterium
CGGCGGGCGAAGTACGTGTGGATGAGGTCGTGCACCTGGCGGAGTTGGAGGTCGTTGTCCGCGGTGACGGTGAGCGCGCCGCCGGAGCGCTCGACTCCCGCCTTCGTGCCCTTGAGGTCAAAGCGCTGCTGCGCCTCACGTTTCACCCCGTTGACTGCGTTGTCCACCTCAGTGAGATCGACCTTGGATACGACATCGAACGACGGCATCTGGTTCCCTCCGTGTCAGGCGTTCTTTGCCCTGCGGGCCTGACGCTCATAGTAGCGCACGTACGAGACGACGACGGGCATGTAGGAGCGATCGGCCTTCGTGGGGTCTGCGAAGAGATGGGTGCGGACATCGGTCTCCATCTCCGCCTCGCTTTTCCCCGCAGCCATGCCCTCCTTGATGAGGTCGCCGAGTTCGATGGTGATGCGCTCTACGGCGTCGATGGCGAATGCCGGATTGGAGGGGAGGAAGCCGGAGTGGACGGGCAGGAGGTACTTCGGCGCGATCTCGCGCGCCTTGCGGATCGAGGCGATGCTGGCGTCCACGTCGAAGTATGGGAGCGTCATCGGGGGGTCAGGGAGGAAGCGCGGCGGCCTGTAGTTGCCGAGGCCATGGCCGCAGTAGAGCGCCTCGTTCGCCTCGTCGTAGACACCGATGTGGTCGAGCGAGTGCCCCGGCATGAACACGATGCGGTAGGACGCGCCGCTGCCGAAGTCGAGTGCATCGCCGTCCTCCACCGTGACCATGCGCTCGTCCGGCACCGGCAGTATGTCGCCGAACACGGCCTCCCATGTCTCGCCGAACACATCCGCGGTCCCGGCGATGAGGCGCGCAGGGTCGCGCATAAAAGGAGCTCCGCGCGTGTGGAAGACAGCCTTGGCATGAGGAAGCTCCCGCACGAGCCAGCCGCTGCCGCCCGCGTGGTCGATGTGGATGTGTGACGGCACGATCCACTCGATAGCGTCGGTGTCGTGGCCGAGCCTGCGGATGGCGTCGAGCAGTTCCTCGGCTATGGAAGTCGGGCCGGGGTCGAGGATGGCAGGGTGGTCACCAGCGACGAACCACGCGGCGTGGGGCATCGCGCCGTCGGTGAACAGTTCAGCGGTATCGCGCCCGTACTCGGTGCGAAACTCCCAGACGCCCGGGAAGATACGTTCGGTCTCCAAGGGGCGGGCCTCCTTCGAGGGCTCAGGATATCCAGTAACAGGGCATTGCGGTAGTTCCGTACGCGTGGGACTTGAACCCCTTCATCAGAGCGGACTACAGGCCGCGTGTCACCCGCTGCACATGCCAGGCGCGCTGCAGAACTGTGAGAGCGCCTACAACAGCGATGATGCCGAGTCCGTATACCGGATGACCCACAAGCAGCGCGACGCCGAGCACGACGATCCGTTCCGGTCTGCCGAGGAATCCCACGTCGCCAGGTATGTTCAGTCCTTCTGCGCGAGCTCTCAAGTAACTCACCATGAGCGAGGCCGTGAGCGCACCGAAGGTCAGGTAGACACCCAGCGCATGCGTGTCGCGCATGTAGAAGACCGCGAGTCCGAACAGCACCACGGCCTCGCCGAGGCGGTCCATCACCGAATCGAAAAACGCGCCAAAGGTAGAGGCCTTGCCGGAGAGCCGGGCCACCGCGCCGTCGAACATGTCCAGTACTGCCCCGGCGAGCATTACGACGCCGCCCAGAAAGAGTCGTGAGTCTGCGAGGAGCCAAGCCGCGACCACTGCGACGCCGAATCCGGCAAGGGTCAGCATGTTGGCCGAGATCTTGAGGGCGATGAGCACGCGGGCGATGGGGTGCGCGAAGTAGCGCGCGGCCACATCACGTGCGCGGAGCCTGGGAACGAGGCCCTTCATCCCGTGTTTTCCTGCTGTGCCCTCCGCCAGAGGAGCGTGCGGTAATGGCCAAGAACGCGGTCCGCAACGCGCTCCCAGCGGTACTGCTCAACCGTGATGCGGCCTCGCGCACCCATCTCCCGCCGCAGGCGCTCGTCCACGATGAGCCGCTCGAGCGCATTCGCGAGTTCTGCATCGTCCTTCGGTTTCACCAGCAACCCCTCGACACCGTTGGAGAGTACCCTGCTGAATCCGTCGATGCGGGATGCTGCAATGGGCTTGCCGGCGGCCATCGCCTCCAGGAGTACGATGCCGAAACTCTCGCGACCCGTATTTGGTGCACAGTAGATGTGGGCGGACTGATAGTAGCGCGGCACATCCTGATAGGGGAGGAGACCGATGAATTCCACGTCCTTCAGGTTGCGCTCGCCGATCAGCGAAAGCACCTCCTCGCCCGGATTGCCACCCCCCGCGATGATGAGCCGGATGTCCGGATAGCGCCACTTGAGCCTGCTGTACGCCATGACGAGGTACTTGAGCCCCTTGCGGCGTTCCATCCTGCCGAGAAAGAGGATGTTGATCTTGCCGTCGTCGAATCGCTCGATGGGACCAGCGTTCTCGAAGCGGTCGATGTCCACACCGTTGGGTATGATCTCGTACTCGCCGGGGTAGAACTTGCTCACAAAGTCCATGGCGGGTTTGGAGACGGCGATGCGGCCATCCAGTTTGCGGAACCACCGCTGGCTGAGATACCGCCACGCGCGGTAGAAGCGAGAGCCGTTGAATGTGTGAAACGTGCCGACGTTGACGGCGGTGGAGTTGTGAAGAAAGGCGAACGGCAGTGCCGGGGTCATCGGCTCGTGCAGGTGGACGATGTCAAACCGTTCCTGCAACAGCAGCCTTCGAACGTTCGGCTCCAGCCAGACGGAGAATGTGATGCGGGCGACGGCACCCCCGCTCGGCACGGGAACGGGCCTTCCCATGGGGATGAACCCTGGCTCAAGCACACGTTCACGGGAGTTCGCGAGCGGGCCGATCACGGTCACGGAATGGCCCTTCGCGCGAAGTTCCCGGGCCAGATTGTTGACGTGGTCGTTCACGCCCCCCGGTGTGCCGAAGTCGTACGGCGAGACGAGCGCAATCTTCAACGCCGCGTGATTGTTCTGGCGCGGAGGTACCGGCTGAATGGGCGTAGCTGTATCGATCAAAGTGCTGGTGGGTCCTTCGTCTGCAGCCTGCTGGACGACACGGACAAGTATATGACGTTCCACCGACGAGGTGCCCACGGTTGCCTGCCAAGGCCCGCATCGCATACCGCTGCAGCGAAGCACATGTCTTACAAACAGCCGACAGAACGATAACGCTAAGGAAAACGAGGATGAAGGCCACCGTAGCGCCGGTGACCGAATCCACGCCGCCGATGCCCCACAAGAGCATGCCGGCCACCGCACCCAGGGCGGTTACGGTCAGGACCCTGCCTCTCACATCGTCCTCGAAGGCTGCCGCCCGGAAGCCGGAGCGTTCTCCCGGCATACCGGGGCCAGGGCAGGCTAGGGATCGGAGGCATTACCGGACAATGGGCGCGTGTCACGTTCCGGCGGGGCGCTTCAGGAACGCTGTGAGGGTCCTGCCCTCAGGAGCGTTTACGTCGTTCAGCCATTCAACGGCGGCGAGCTCCCACCCCTCGGCACCGAGGGCGTTCAGCAGGCCTGTCACGTTGCCGGTATCGTTCATGGCGTCCGCGCCTTCGCCAAGCCGCGGCCAGAGCGCGACAGCGCGGTACTCCCAGCGCACAGGCTACGGCTCCGGCGCGTACCGAGAGAGGACTGGCTTTGCCAGCATCTTCTCTGGCTTCCACGAGCTCTCTGCCCTGTTGAACCGCACGAGGCCGAGGAAGCATCCGTCCTCCGTATAGGCGCGGCGAGGTTCCAGGTGTTTCGCGTACGGAGCGGAGCCCGGCAGGTTGACAGGCTGCCCGTTTCGGAGATGGCGCTCGCCTGTCGACGGTACCAGGAGGGCGGGGATATCCCGGAGCGCAGCGTCAGGCGGTTCCAACAGTCCCTCCCAGTCCTCCTCGGTTGCCAACTGCTCGATGGTCAGCGCATCGTCCAGGGAGAAGGGGCCGACGCGGGTACGGGTGAGCGCGCTCAGGTGCGCAGGGCAACCGAGAGCCTCGCCCAGGTCATGCGCGAGGCTGCGCATGTAGAACCCCTTCCCACAATCCACCTTCACGGCGGCACGCGGTGGGGCCCATTCGAACAGCGTCACCTTGTGGACGACGACCTCACGGGCGGGGCGCTCGACTTCCACTCCTGCCCGGGCGAGGTCGTAAAGGCGCTGCCCTTCGTGCTTAACGGCGGAGTACATCGGTGGCTGCTGCATCACGACGCCTGAGAATCCGGCGAGTTGCTCCTCTATCTGCTCACGGGAGAGTGATGCGTAATCGCCAGTGGCTGTCTGCTCGCCTTCCGAGTCGTAGGTGTCGGTGGCGGCACCGAAAGTGATTTCGCCGATGTACGTTTTCCCGCTGTCCACGAGGTAGTCCATGAAGCGGGTCGCCTGTCCGAGACAGACAGGCAGGACGCCTTCCGCGATCGGATCCAGCGTGCCCGCGTGCCCCACGCGCTTCACACGGGTGATTCGCCTGACAGCGCGCACGACGTCCATGGAGGTAATGGCCTTCGGCTTGTTGATGACGAGTGCGCCGTCTGCCTCAACCTTTGTCCTGGTGTTCATTCCTGTTCCTTGATTCCATCCAGCAGGCCCAGCACGCGGTCGCCCTCTTCAATGGCGGTATCGCGCACGAAGTGCAGCTCCGGCGTTCGTTTCAAGTTCAGCCGCTGGTGCAACTCCCGTTTGATGAAACCGGAAGCCGACTGCAGGCCAGCCAGTGCTTCCCTGGTATCGTCCTGAGTCCCGGCGACGGTGACCGCCACGGTGGCATGAGCGAGGTCCGTGCTGACCTTCACGTGCGCAAGGGTCACGAGACGCGCCAGCCTGGGGTCTTTCAGCCGGCCCGTGGTCAGCCTGCCAATCTCACTCTGCAGCAGTCCCGCTATGCGGTCCGTCCTTCGGGTCATGGGGTACTCGATATCAGTGCGGAGCCCCTGCTCACGTGCGCTGCTGGCGGTGCGATTCGATGGTGTCGCCTTCCTGGAAGTCGTTGAATCCATCGAGGGCGACGCCGCATTCATAGCCAGTGGCGACTTCGCGCACGTCGTCTTTGAAGCGGCGCAACCCTGCAATCGCCCCGTCGAAGATCACTTCGCCGCCGCGGATAACGCGCCCCTTGGCGCCCCTGGTGAGCCGTCCTTCCGTGACGTAGCAGCCCGCGCTCCTCCGGTTCCGCCCGAGCGAGAAGACGGCACGCACCTCTGCCATGCCCTCCGTCACGTCCTGCACCTGAGGTTCCAGCAGGCCATGCAGCGCCTTCTCCACGTCCTCCGTGAGGCGGTAGATGATGTCGTAGCGCCGTATCTGCACATTGTCCTGGTCAGCGAGGCGTTGTGCGCCCTGGTCCGGGCGCACGTTGAACCCGACGACGATGGCATCCGAAGCGACAGCCAGCATCACGTCACTCTCAGTGACCGCGCCAGTGCCGCTGTGGATCAGGCGAATCTGGGCCTCGGAGGTGCTCAGCCGGTCCAGCGCCTGCTTGACCGCGGCGACGCTCCCCTGCACGTCCGTCTTCAGGATGAGACGCAATTCCTTGGCCTGACCAGTGGATATGCGCGCGCCCATCTCCTCCAGGGTTGCACCCCGTGCGCGGTTCAGGTCTTCGCGGCGCAGCCGCTCCGCTACCGTGGAGCGCGCGGTCTTCTCGTCAGGCACGACAACGAGCCTGTCTCCCGCGCCCGGAAGGTCGCTCAGGCCCAGCACTTCGACCGGCATGGACGGTCCCGCGTCCTGCACGCGCTTCCCTTCCGCGTTGACGAGCGCTTTCACTCGCCCACGCGTGGAACCGACGACGATGTGGTCGCCCACCCGCAGCGTGCCTGTTTGCACCAGCACGCGGGCAAGCACACCACGATTGCGGTCCAGCTCCGATTCCACGACCACGCCGACGCCGGGACGTTTGGGGTTCGCCTTGAGTTCCGAAACCTCGGCGACCAGTTCGATGCTCTCCAGCAGGTCCCCGATGCCTTCGCCTGCCTTCGCGGAAACTTCGACGTCGATCACGTCTCCGCCCCACTTCTCAACGACGAACTCGCGCTCGGAAAGCTGCCGCCGCACCCGCTCAGGGTCGGCGTTGGGGCTGTCCATCTTGTTGATGGCGACGATGATGGGCACGTCGGCCGCCTTGATATGGTCTATGGCCTCCACGGTCTGGGGCATCACCCCGTCGTCGGCAGCCACGACCAACACTGCGATGTCCGTCACCTGCGCGCCCCTTGCGCGCATGGCGGTGAACGCCTCGTGGCCTGGTGTGTCTATGAAAGTGATGGGTGTGTCGTTGTGCAGCACCTGGTACGCGCCTATGTGCTGGGTAATGCCGCCCGCCTCCCTGGCGACAACGTTGGTCCGGCGGATCGCGTCGAGCAGGGTCGTTTTGCCGTGGTCGACGTGCCCAAGCACGGTGACGACGGCGGGACGGGACTCGAGGTCGGCGGAGTTCTCCTCGGCCACAGAACTGCCCGCGGCACTGACAGCGTCCTCCACCTTCCGCGCGGCATACCCGAACACACGCGCCACGGCTGCAGCAGTGTCGAAGTCGATGTTCTGGTTGATGCTCGCGAACACTCCTCCGCGCATGAGCTGCTTGATCACCTGGACGGGCTCTACACGCATACGCTCCGCGAACACGCCCACAGCAATCGCCTCGCCTATGGGCAGCGCTCGCAGGGTTATCCGACGAGTGGCGGTTGCTGACCTCTGTGGTTCTTCAGCCATCTGCTCTCCTATCCGACGATTCGGGCGGTATCTGCGGCCGTTCGTATGCCTGCCGCGAATTCCGCCAGCCGTTCTTGGTCGCGCTGCTCGATGCGCCCACGCAGCGCCGCGGCGAGGCGTCCTCCGCGAAGCGCTGAGTCCCAGCATCCGGGCTGGCGACAGAGATAGGCGCCGCGCCCGGAGCGCTTGCCCGTGTCGTCCACGGCGCACTCACGCTCCGGCGTCATCACAATTCTGACCAGTTCGCGCTTGGAGGTCTTCACGCCGCAGATAACGCAGGAGCGCTGCGGTATGTGGCGGTTCCGCATAGTGTCCTCCGCGCAG
>JAPOOH010000427.1 GCA_026713505.1 Chloroflexota bacterium
CCGCGACCGCGAGCCAGCCCCCGAGGCTCGCGCCGACGATGGCCGTGGGAGCCAGCGCGTCGGCGAGGTCGGCGACCGTGAAAGCGATGTCGTCGAGCGTGTCGGCCCACTCGGGGCGCTCGCTGCATCCGAATCCGGGCAGCTCGGGCGCGGTCACCTCGAAACGCTCCGCGAGGCGGTCGAGGAACGGCGTCCACGCGGAGGAGAGTTCATCGTGGATGAAGAGCAGGCGCGGGCCGTCTCCGGCGCGGAGAGCGGCGACGCTGACTTGGGGGAGGTCGATGGTGATGGGCGTTACCGGCATAGTGAGGCTACGCTTATAGCAGCACGCGCCGCTCGCTTCAAGCGGCGCGTGTCTGTCTGGCGAGCGCCTCACTGAGCACCGATTTCAGCGCTAGGCGTTCCGCCTCCTCGACGGTTCGCACCTTCACGTGGCGCAGCCGGGCTCCCGTTCCCTCCAGCAGACCCTCTGGGTCCGGCAGAACCGCGCCCTGGTATAAGCCGAGGTTCACCCATCGCGCGTGCGGCATGATGTAGGCGTAGCTGTCGGTCATGCGCGGTCCGACGCCGTAGGTCGCGGCATGATAACCGAGGCGAACCGTTTCGCAGGCCCCAGGGTGCGCGGCGAACACAGTCTCACGAAGGGCGACCGCCACCGGGTGGACCGCCTCGGGCCAGCGCCCAAGCAGGTCGTCGAACGTTCCCAGTTTCGGTGCACTCATGGTCTAGAGCGGCGAGGTGACAGGGCCGAAGGGCACCTCGATGAGAGTTGGAGCGTCGTCCGACGCGACGGCGTCGCTGATGGCGCTTTCGACGGCCGCGGGCGTCTCGGCGAGAACGCCTCGCGCACCATAGGCCTCCGCGAGTTTCACGAAGTCCGGATTGTGGAGCTGGGAGCCGATGACGCGCCCGTCGAAGCGGACCTCCTGGTCGCGCATGACGTTGCCGAACGCGTGGTCGTTGAACACAACCACGACGGCGTTGATGCCGTACTGGACGGCGGTGGCGAGCTCCTGCGAGTTGAAGAGGAAGCCGCCGTCGCCGGAGACGCAGACGACCGCCCTGTCCGGCTGCGCGGTCTTGGCGCCGAGCGCCGTCGGCCATGCGAAGCCGAGGTTGCCGAAGTAGGAAGAATTGAGGTACGTGCCGGGCTGCTCAACAGGGTAGAAGAGCCTGCTGTAGTAGCCGAGCTGGGTCATGCCGGCGACGAAGATGCCGTCCGACGGGATGGCGGAGCGGACCGCCTTCATGTACGAGTCCAGCGGTTCGATGCGGAGCGGGCCGAAACGACCGGCGCGCAGCTTTTCCAGCAGTTCGCGCTTGCTGTCAGCCGGAGGCATCGCGTCGGCGAGCGCAACGGCCAGCTTCTCCAGCGATGCCCTGGCGTCGCCGATCACGCCGAGCGTGTTGTTGGGGTAGTTGCGCCCGATCTCGTCCGGGTCCACGTCTATCTGCACGATCTGCGGGTCGTGGGTAAGCATCGCGGTGGCGAAGCGGGTGCCGACCGCGAGGAAGACGTCGTGGTGGCTCAGGTGGTTGCGGAATTCGTCCGCGCGGGACTTGAGCGTGCCCATACTGAGGTAGTGGGAGTCCGGTATCGCCCCCTTGCCCTCGTGGGTCGTCATCACGGGCGCCTGCAGGTGCTCGGCGACGCGCAGCAGCGCCTCGGACGCGCCGGATGAGATGACGCCGCCGCCCGCCCAGATGATGGGGTTCTTCGCCTGTGCCAGCACACGCGCCGCCCGCTCGATGTCGTCGTCGGAGGCGGCGTCGCGCCGGTAGTCGCCCGGTTCGAGCAGGTCGATGTCGGCGACTTCGGAAAGCGTCTCGGGCGGAATCTCGATCTCGACGGGGCGCGGCCGCCCGGTACGGAGCTGGCGGAACGCCTCGTGGACCGCGCCGGGCACGTCGACGGCGTTGAGCACGCGATAGGCCGCCTTGGTGACGGGGCGGATGGAGTCCATCTGGTCGTTGACCTCGTGGAGGATGCCGACATCCTTGCCAATGAGGTCCTTCTGCACCTGGCCCGAGACGACGAGGATGGGCGAGGACGCCGCGTACGCCGTGCCGATGGCGGCGGAGGCGTTGAGCAGGCCGGGACCGGGAACGACCATCGCCGTTCCGGTTCCGCCGCCCGCGCGGGTGAACCCGTCGGCCATGTAGGCGGTGGCCTGCTCGTGGCGGACGGTGATGAAGCGCATGCCGGGCTCGTCCAGGATGGGGTCAATCGCGTTGTACATCTGGACGCCGGGCAGGCCGAAGACAACCTCTGCGCCTTCCCGGTGCATGGAGCGTATGAGGGCCTGTCCGCCGGTCATCTCAGGCATGGGTTCACTCCGGCGCATACCCGCGCGACCACGATCTCAGAGCGTAGCCGGGCGCATTATAGCGCGAGGTTGCGGCGGAGGGAGCGGCCCCTCGCCGTGCGGAGTCGACGCAAACAGAGCGAACCTGTCGGACAAGGCGGAGCGCATAACACACGCGTGCTCATTATGTGTACAATGCGCGCCGGTTTCTCAACAGGCTGGCTATTCCAGTACATGAGCTTTGAGCGAAAGGAGAGGGTTCTATGGTTGGCGAGGTGGCAGTCTTCATTGATCTGGAAAATCTGCGCTATGGACTCTTGAACCACTACGGTATGGAGCCGGACTTCCGTCAGATAGTGGAGAAGGCGCAGCAATACGGACGGCCCACGATGATGCGGGCCTATGCGGATTTCAGCGAACACCCGTCCGAAATCACGCGGCAGCTCTCCATGTGCGGCATCGAGGCGATCAACATCCCGGTCAAGCGCTCGCTCGTGACCAAGGCCGGACAACAGATAGAGCGCGTCAAGAACGCGGCGGACATGGCGCTCGCGCTCGACATGCTGGTCGAGGCCTTCGACGCGGACACGGGAGGCAAGGAGAAGGTCTTCCTCATGGTGTCCGGCGACGCGGACTACATGCGGCTCGTAACCCAGGTGAAGAACCGGTTCGGGCAGCGGGTGGTCATCTGCAGCGTGCCCGAGAGCGTGAGCAACGACCTCGTCGCCGCGGCTGGCAACGAGACCGACCACTACGAGACACCCGAGGTGGAGAGCGTCGACCCGGACGAGCTGAAGGCGGCCATCGTCGCGATGGTGCAGCGCGGCCCGGCCCCCCTGCACTACTGGAGCCTGCGCATCATCGACTCCTGGTGCCAGGACCCCCGGCAGGCCATCCCCGGAACGGCCAAGGAGAAGCGGGACGCCATCGGCGACCTGTGCGACGAGGGCGTGCTCTACCGCCAGCCGTTCCACGACGAGCGCTCCGGCAGGCAGGTCTCCGAGGCGCTACTGGACGAGGAGCGGGCGATGGAGCTGGGCTACCTCTAGACTGCCGTAGGCTCCCCGTTGCCACGACTGCCCGCAAGTCAGCGTGGAAGGCAGGAGGCTTATCCCCTTCTGTGCAAAGATACGATTGCACAACCCTCGTCCTGCTCATGGTGAGTTTGTTGAACACGGCGTAGGCCTTCGGGTTTGAGAGGGAGTGCAGAGGGGCGAAGCCCGGCTGCCGGGGGCGTGGGGGTGTCCCCCACAAGCGCTCGGGCGGGGTGGGAAGAACCGCGCCGCGCTGGAAGCAGTTGGAGTAGGGACGAGATCGAGCAGGCTACCGAAACCGGAATAGACAAAAGGAGCACGTCATGGCGCGACTGCCGAAGGTTACCCGAGAGAGTCTCTCGCCCGAGGACCAGCAGCACTACGACTACATAGCCGGGAGCCGGGGTCGCGTAGTCGGTCCGTTCACCGTGCTGCTGAACAGCCCCGACGTCGCCGAGCGCATCGCGCACGTCGGCACCTACATCCGCTTCGAGAACACGCTTCCCGGCAACCTGCGCGAGCTTGCGATCCTCACGGTCGCGCGCGAGTGGAACTGCCAATTCGAGTGGACCGCCCACCAGCCTATCGGCGAGGGCGAGGGGCTGAGCGCCGCGTCCATCGCCGCGGTGCGCGACCGCACGGCGCCGGACGGACTCGACGGCGACGAGGCGCTCGTGTTCACGTACGTGAGCTCGCTCCTGGAGAAGGGCCGCGTGCCGGACGACGTGTTCCGGCAGGTGCAGGAGCGCTTCGGCACGCGCACGCTGACCGACCTCACCGCGACGACGGGCTACTACTCGATGCTCGCCTGCGTGCTGAACGCCGCCGCGGTCACCCCGGACGAAGGGACGCCCCACCTGCTGCCGGACGCCGAGTACTAGGGGGCGCTCCGTGTCGTTGATTGCGCAACGCACAATGATTTACTATGCTCTCATTGAGGGGACAGCATAGTACGCAGATGCTTCCTCTCAATGAGGAGGGTCCATGATGAAGGAGATTACTACTACGCTCACCCAGCGCAGCCAGGTAACCGTCCCTGCAGAGGTGGTCAGGCTGTTGGGGTTGAAGCCCCGCGGACGAGTGGTGTTCACCATCGACGACGGAAAGGTCTACCTGGCTCCAGCCCCTTTCACCTTGGAATCAGCGTACCGTTCGGTGAGGCACTCCGGCGGTCCAGCGGACTGGGAGTCGGTCATCCGCTCCGTGAAAGACGCCAAGGCTGAGGAAACCGTACGGGAAGTCACCGGGGGATGAGGTTCCTGGATACAAACGTCGTTCTCCGCTACCTGACGGGGGATGACGAGGTCAAAGCGGCGGCCAGCTATCAGCTCTTCCAACGGGTACAGCGCGGAGAGGAAGATTTGTTCGCGTGTGAGGCGATCGTCAGTGAGGTTGCCTACGTCCTCTCCTCTCCTCGGGCTCCCTATCGGTTGACGCACGAGGATATACGGGCTCGGCTATTGCCCATACTGACGCTACGAGGGTTGCGGTTCCCGCAGAAGCAGGTCTGCCTCCACGCGCTGGACATCTATGCTGGCGCTCCGTTCCTCGACTTTGAGGACGCTCTTGCCGTGGCGCATATGGAGCATGTCGGCGCCACGGAGATCGTGAGCTATGACCGGGACTTCGACCGCATCCCGGGCATCACGCGGGTCGAACCGTAGACCCCCCAATCACAGGATGAATCCAACCCGGCCCCGCGTTCGTAACTGAGGTTGGGCGGGGTTCCGTTGCGCTTGCCAGCGTCGCGCCACGCACCCTCGGTACTGGACGAGTATCATCCTCGCGCAGGTCCCCCAGGAGCACTCTATGCGTTTCTTGTCCGCGAAAGCAGGCCCGCTCTACGTCTGGCAATACCCGGTCCTGCTCGCCGTTCTCGTTGGAGCGGGGCTCGCCGCCTTCTTCTACGCGCCGGAGCGTTCGACGACTCCCGCGGGAGGGCTCGCGGAGGGTGAGCAGCTCGTACCCGTGCAGCGCGGGACGCTCACTGACGCCATCGCCACGAGCGGCACGGTGGTGTTCCCGATGCGCGAGGAGGTGTCGTTCTCGGTCGCGGGCGAGGTCGGTGAGGTGCTGGTGAGCGTGGGCAGCGTCGTGCGTGAGGGGGACGCGCTCGCGCGGCTGGACGCGGCGACGGTCGCGTCGTTCGAGCGGAACGTGACGAAGGCGGAGGTGGACCTGCGCGACGCCCAGGAGGCGCTGGCCGACGCCCTCGGCCTGCCGGACGCGTCCGAGATCGCGGCTGCGAGCGACGCGGTGACGCTCAGCCGCCGGGCACTCGAGAACGCGCAGGCGGACCTCGAGCTCACGGTGCGGAATTCCGCTCGCGACGAGGCCGATGCGCGGGACGCGATCGACGCCGCGATGGACGCTGTCCAGGACGCGCTCGACGTCGTCGACGAGAGGGCGGAGGAGTACGCGGAGACGTTCGTGCAGTGGCTGGGCGTCCCGGCTTCGAGCGTGAACACGGAGCTGGACCCCGCAGGCGTGCTCAGCGGCTGGGAGCTGGACCTCGACGCGCTGTTCGACGACCGCCAGGTGCTGAACCACGAGCTGTCATGGATGGAGCCGCCCAACGACGACCCCGCAACGCTGTGGGACGAGCTCGTCGTCTTCCTGTGGAAGACCCTGTACGTCGGCAGGCTGGCGGGGACGTGTCCCGACGGCCCGCCGTTCGAGGGGCGTTGCGCGGAGCACGAGATGGAGGAGGCGTGGACGGCAGTCGAAGACGCCCGCCTTCCGGTCGAGGAGGCGCTGGCGGTCGTAGATGACGCGCGCGCTGCCCTGGAGAACGCGGAGGCGAAGACGGCGCGGGACCTGCTGTCTGCTGAGGAGGCGGTGGAGAAGGCGGAGAGCGCGCTGGTCGCCGACGAGGAATCGGCGGCGGACCTGACCGTGGAGACAGAGGCGCTGGACGTGGCCCTGCTGCGCCGGGAGATCACGGTCGCCGAGCACGCTCTCGCGTCGGCGCAGGAAGACCTCCGGAACGCCGTACTGACTGCGCCGGTCTCCGGCATCGTCGAGGACGTCTCGATGGAGGCCGGAGACCGACCGGGCGACCAGAGCGGTCAGGCCGGTCAGCAGGCTGCGTCGGGCTCTATCACCATCCTGGACCCGTCCGTGGTGGAGGTCGACGGATCCGTGGACGAGATAGACGTGCTCGCGGTGTCGGTGGGGATGCCCGTCGCGGTGAGCCTGAGCGCGTTGGAAGGGCAGACCCTGGCCGGCGAGATCCTGGAGATCGGCGCGGCGTCGTCCGGGACAGGCGTGGTCACGTTCCCCGTAACCGTGCGGTTGGACGTGCCCGCGGGACTGACCCTGCGCGACGGGTTGACCGCGGTCTCTGAGATCGTGCTGGCGCAGTACGCGGGTGAGCTGTTGATACCGACCTCGTCGGTGACAGGCAGCATCCTCTCGCCGGTTGTGCGCGTTTCCGTCGACGGCGTGGTCGAGGAGCGCAGCGTAACGCTCGGGCCGAGCGACGACTTCTGGGTTGTGGTGCTGGACGGACTCGTGGAAGGCGAGCAGGTAGTGATGCCGGAGCCGGCGGCGGCAGCGCAGGGCGGCGGCGGGTTCGGGGCCATATTCGGCGGACCGGGGCGCGTCCGCCGCGGCGGCGGTGGAGGCGGATAGCCATGGCCGGCGTCATCGAGGTAACCGACCTGCGGAAGACGTACCGCCTGGGCGCGATAGACGTGCCGGTCCTGAACGGCGTGAGCCTGGCCGTGGAACACGGGGAGATGGTCTCCATCATGGGGCCGTCCGGCTCCGGCAAGTCGACGCTGATGAACATCATCGGCTGCCTGGACGCGCCAACCTCCGGCAGCTACCTGCTGGAGGGCGAAGAGGTGAGCCGCTGGGGCGACGCAAGGTTGGCGGCGACACGCAACAGCAAGATCGGCTTCGTATTCCAGACGTACAACCTGCTGCCGCGGCTCTCGGCGCTGGCCAACGTGGAACTGGCGTTGCAGTACGGCGACAGGCGGAACGCCCGCGCCCGTTCGCTGCAGGCCCTGGAATCGGTAGGGCTGGGGCATCGCTACAAGCACCGCCCGCTGGAGCTCTCCGGCGGCGAACAGCAGCGGGTCGCGATCGCGCGGGCGCTGGTGAAGGGCCCGGCGATCATGCTAGCGGACGAGCCGACGGGAGCGCTCGACACCCGTTCGAGCGCCGAGATCATGGCCATCCTGCAACGCCTCAACCGGGACGAGGGGCTGACGGTCGCGCTGGTGACGCACGAGGCCGACGTGGCCCGGCACACCCGGCGCATCGTCTCGCTGCGCGATGGGTTGGTGGTAGGCGATGAACCGGTCCCCGAGCCGCTGCAGGCTGCGGGTGGTGTGCCGGTATGACGCCCTTCGCGCTCATCGGTACGGCGTGGTCCTCCATCGGCGGCAACCGGCTTCGGACGGGCCTGACGCTGCTCGGCATCATCATCGGCGTGGCGGCGGTGATCGCGCTCATGTCCATCGGGCGCGGCGCGCAGGAAGACATCACGAACCGGATCGAATCGCTGGGGTCGAACCTCCTCTACGTGCGTCCGCTGGACGGCGACCTGACGCTGGACGACGCGCTGGCGCTGGTGGACCCGGTCTTCGCGCCGTCCATCGTCAGCGTCGCGCCGGAGGTGTCCACGGGCGGGTCGGTGACGTACCGCATCACAGATGCGTTCGCGCAGATCGCGGGCGTCACCCCGGAGTTCGCGGAGGTGCGGAACTTCGAGGTAGCGTCGGGCGAATTCATATCGCCCGCGCACGTGCAGAACCGGAAAAACGTAGCGGTGCTCGGCTCGCAGACCGCGGAGGACCTGTTCGGCGAGCGCGACCCGGTTGGCGTCGACATCGCCATCTCCGGCCTCCGTTTCGCGGTCATCGGCGTGCTGGAGAGCAAGGGAGCGACCGCATTCGGGAACGAGGACAGCCGCGTGCTCGTGCCCCTGACCACGGCGTTCTACCGGCTCAGCGGCGAGCGCACGTCAGAGGGAGACATAACGGTCTCCCTCATCAATGTCCAGGCGGACGGCGAACGCATAGACGAGGCGCAGCAGGAGGCGGAGACGGTGCTGCGCCTGCGGCACGAGATCACGGACGCGGACGACTTCACGGTCGACACACAGCAGTCGGTGATCGACGCGCTGAGCGAGGCGACGGGCACGCTGACCGTGTTCCTGGGCGCTGTCGCGGGCATCTCGCTCGTTGTCGGCGGCATCGGCATCATGAACATCATGCTGGTGTCCGTGACGGAGCGGACGCGGGAGATAGGCATCCGCAAGGCGCTGGGCGCCAAGCGGCGCGACATCCTCGCGCAGTTCGTGACGGAGGCGGTGCTGCTGAGCATCGGCGGCGGTCTGCTGGGGGTCGGCGTCGGTGTGGTGGCCTCCCGGGTGCTGGACGGGTTCTCGCTGGCGGGCTCCCAGTTGATAACCGTATTCAGTGGCGACATCGCGGCCCTCGCGCTCGTGGTGTCGGCGGCGATAGGGCTCTTCTTCGGCATCTATCCGGCGGCGCGGGCCGCGCAACTCCACCCCATTGAGGCGCTGCGCCATGAGTAAGGGAGGTCAGGACTGATGGGCGCGAAGGGTTTCATCCTGTTGCTGCTGTTGTTTGCCCTCGTCGGGTCGGGCGCGGGCTACGGTGCTGCGCAGCTCGTTCCGGAGGACGAAGAGGAGCAGGCGCCCGTGACGTCGGACCTCGTCGCACCGGGCGGCGGCGCGGAAGCGGGCGCGGTGGCCGGCGCGGGCACCGGGCGCGCACGGCAGACCGGCGGGCAAACCACCGTGGACGACTTGATGGCGACGATGCCGGAGGAGCAGCGGCGGGAACTGGAGAGCAACCCCGAAGCCGCGGCGATGGTGCGCGCCCAACTGCAGATGGCTATCGATTCCGGCCAGATACCGCCGGAGGCCCTGCAGGGACTGGTAGGCGGAGGCGCGGTGGACGCCGTGCCCGGCGCGGCTACAGGAGAGGAAGGCGCCCGGAACGCCGAGCCGCTCGCCGGCACGGTGGTGTCGTTCGATAGCGGCACGCTGACCCTGGAGACGCCTGACGGCGAGGCCGCCGTCGCCGTGCCGGACGACGCGCCGGTCAACCTGACGAAGACCGTCGCTGACTCCGGGGCGTATCTGACGGAAGAGGCGGAGGTGTCGGTGGTTGCGCGCCCGGACGATTCGGGCAGCCTGACGGCTGCCGCCATCATCGTCGGCGCAGCGGGACAGGGCGCGGGCGGCGGACGGGGCTTCGCAGCGGTGGTGACGGGAACGATCGCCTCGTTCGCAGACGGTGTGCTCACCCTGGAGAACGCGGACGGCTCGGCTGACTTTGCCGTCGCGGACGAGACGCCCGTGCGGATAACGACGACGGCGGCTGAAGCCGCCTCCGAGCTGACAGCGGGCGTGAGCGTGACCGCCTTCGTGCAACGGGAGGCGGACGGCAGCCTGTCCGCAGCGAGCGTGAACGTTGGCGGCGCAGGACGCGGGCTGTTCGGCGGCGGCCAGGGCGGCGGGCGCCAGGGCGCCGGCGGCGGTGGCGGCGGCCAGGGTGGCGGGGAGTCCGGTGGCTGAGACGCTGGACAGCGCCAGCGGGGTGAGCGTCCTGCGGAACGCCGGCGCCGGCGCGGCGTGGACGTTCGTCTATGCGCCGGGCGCCGGCTCCAACCTGCGGGATCCGTTCGGTCAACACCTTGCGGAGCGGCTGCCGGAGGCAGGCATATCGCTCGTGCGCTTCCAGTTCCCCTACCAGGAGGCGGGTAGCCGGAGGCCCGACCGACCCGCGACGCTGTTGGCGACGTGGCGCGCCGTCCTGGAGTCGTCGCGGCCCACGGACGTAACGCGCATCGCCGTAGGCGGTCGGTCGCTGGGGGGACGCATCGCCTCCGTGCTGGCGTCGGAGGGCGCGGCAGTGGACGCGCTTGCGCTGTTCGCGTACCCGGCGCATCCGCCGGGCAAGCCGGAGCGGTTGCGAACGGCCCACCTGCCCGCCATCGCGTGCCCTGCGCTCTTCTGCTCCGGCACGCGCGACCCATTCGCCTCGCCGGACGAACTCGCTGCCGTCGCAGCACTCGTGCCAAACGCGCGCCTCCACCTGCTCGAGGGCGCGGACCACGGCTTCGCTACGCTCAAATCGAGCGGACGCTCGCGGGAGGACGTCTGGGACGAGGCGGCTGGCGTGCTGGTCGCGTGGCTGCGCAGCCTGTGAGGGGCCGATCCCCTGATCCCTTCCCCCTCGATGGGGAAAGGTCAGGATGGGGGTGAACCGGGGGCGGGGTAGTAGCGCGGGTGCTTGGTCCCCTCTCCTGAGGGAGAGGGTTAGGGTGAGGGCCCTGGGGACAAGGGGTAGTGCGGAGCCCGACCTAGGACGCGAGTGACAGCGCGTCGCAGTCGCGCGGGTCGATGTCCGGGCGGAGCGAGTTGAAGACGAGGAACCGGAACGTGCCGTCCGGGGAGCGCTCGCCGTACTCGACCTCCACCGCAAGCGAAGGCTCGCACCAGTGGGAGAAGAGACTCACGTGCGGCTCCTGCATGAAGGGGCAACGGTCGGTGTTGAACTGGGAGAGCATCCGGTGGAGGAGGCGCTGGTCGCCGCGGGCTGTGCCCGCGCC
>JAPOOH010000428.1 GCA_026713505.1 Chloroflexota bacterium
ATCGATGAAAGCACGCCCTGCGCGGGGACCGCGATTCGGGCACCGTCGCGAGCGCGCAGCGCGGCGAGAGCGTCCGTGCCTGAGGCGTAGTCGCCGCATGCGGGGCCGTCGGCGTTCTCCTCGTCCCAATCAGCGATCCGTGCGACTCCCTGATAGGTAAGAGATCCGCCAACCGGCGCCGCGCTCGTGGGTGCGAGCAGGACGGTTACCGAACCGCCGCCGCGCTTGTTCGTAAGGGTCGCCTCGGCGCAGCCGCCGTCGGCCACGCCGGTGACCGTGGTGGTGATGAGCACGGTGTCGTAGGCGTCTTGCCGGTTGGAGACGTACAGGTCGTGGTTGGAGAACGTGTTGCGCGCGTCTGCCCCGTTGAGGATGTAGGCGGCATCGCCCGCGGTTATCGCCCCGCTCGACCCGACACCCTGAGACGGGACGGCGTTCTGCGCGTCCGCGATGTCGGCGAAGACGGCGACGGTGAGCGTAGTGCCGCCGGAGCCGACGCTGCTCGTGCCCTCGGTGATATTCGCCGGAGCGGGCGGCGGCGTGAGCAGGACGAGCGCAACTGCGGCACACAGGGCAAGCAACGGCACCCCGGCGAACCGCAGGAGGCGGCCCCGCTGCCGGGCGTGTTCGGCGCCCCGGCGCAGGCGTGTTTCGGGGTGGACAGGAGTGGCGCTATCGAAAAAGTGTGCCATTGTGAGCCATTGTGAGCCACGCAGTAGCGAAGCACTCCGCCCATGACGGGCGGCGCAACACCCTCACGCGTTCACACAACCATGGTAGAGCGTGTGCGCCGCACCGGGCAACGAACGAGTGGCAGGTCGGTCAGGTCTGGCGGAGCTATGTGTCGAGGATGTTCTTCGAGAAGACCTCGTCGATGCCGTACCGCTTGGCCATGATTCCCTGCTCGTGGCTGATGTCGATATACCAGTCCAGCATCCGGCGGTTCGCTTCGATGCCGTACACGAACGGGTCGCCCCACTTCTTGAACTGCTCCTCCACGTACTCGCGCAGGTAGATGACGGAGAAGCTCCCCCGGTCGCGCAGCAGGTCGAAGTACGCCTGCGCCTTGGAGCGCTCGAACGCGTCGCAGATGCGCGGCGCGAGCGTCGGGTCCTCGCGGTCGAGTTTGCCGCTCAGCACCATCATGTGCACGGGGGTGAAGATGCTCTCGTCCCGCCAGAGGCGGAGGTCTTCGTCCATGTAGTCCGGAAAGAGGCGGCGGATGCGCGAGTCGCTGGCGACCCAACCGAACAGCTCGGGGTCCGAGATGTCGCCGAGGAAAGCGTCGACCTCGCCGTCCAACAGGCGCTGGAGGTGGTCCTTCACGCTCACCTTGCCGTCCTGCACCGTCTCGACGACGGCGGACTTGTCGTAGATGGGGAAGTAGTCCTCGGCGTCGGTGACGAGCCACCGGAAGGTGGACGTGTCGACGCCGTGGCGGTTCTTGAGCAGCCCCCGGCACCACGTGACGATGGCAGAGCGGAAGGAGCGCGTGGCCACGCGCTTGCCCTCCAGGTCCTTCGGGCCGCCGATGCCCCGATCGTTCCGCACGACCATGTACCAGTGCGCGCTCTTGCGCTTGACGAAGATGGGCAGGCCGATGATGTCCCACCCCTGGTCTATGGCGGCGAGCCAGTAGCCCATGTTCAAGTCGCACAGCCCGAAGTCGCCGGTCTTCATGCGCGAGTCGCCGGTAGGCGTCGGGCCAAGCTCTTCGACCGGAACGAGCTCGACGCCCTCGATCTGCACGCGCCCCTCCATCAACGGGCGCACGATCTCGTACGTCATTGAGGCGTAGCCGACCGATATCTCCAGCTTCATCTTCTCTGCCGTGGTCATTGCGCCTGTCTCCCTTCCACTGGATAGGACGCGGCAAAGGTAAGTGCGCCCCGCCCAGCGGTCAAGGGGCGTGCTGCTGGACGGAAGGTTTACACTACGGGCAACGTGAAGGTCGAGAGGAGGGCGATATGGCAAGGATAGGAAGAGTCGGCCACGTGGTCCTGCGGGTTACCGATGTCGAAGCGGCGGAGGCGTTCTACCGCGACGCGCTCGGCATGGAGACGGTCCGGCGGTCCGAGGGAGCGGCGTTCATGTCGTTCGGCACCCAGCACCACGACATCGGGCTGTTCAGCGTGAAC
>JAPOOH010000429.1 GCA_026713505.1 Chloroflexota bacterium
AAGGGCTCCATCACCTCCTTCCAGGCGATCTACGTGCCCGCTGACGACTACACCGACCCCGGCGTGGCGACGAGCTTCGGCCACCTGGACGCGGTCGTCGCGCTGGAGCGCTCCATCGCGGAGCAGGGCCTCTTCCCCGCCGTGGATCCGCTCACGTCCTCCTCCCGCATCCTGGACCCGCTCATCGTGGGAGAGGAGCACTACAACGCGGCGCGCGGTGTGCAGGCCGTGCTGCAGCGCTACAAGGACCTGCAGGACATCATCGCCATCCTGGGCATGGAGGAGCTCTCCGACGAGGACAAGACCACAGTGAACCGGGCGCGCCGCATCCAGCGCTTCCTCTCACAGCCGTTCTTCGTTGCCGAGCAGTTCACCGGCCGGGACGGGCGGTACGTCCCCGTCAGCGAGACCGTGCGCGGCTTCAAGGAGATCCTCGAGGGCAAACACGACGACGTCGCGGAGCAGGACTTCTACATGGCCGGCACGATAGACGAGGTGGTCGAACGCTCCAAGGAGCGCGCGGCGGCGGGAGCGTAAGGCGCCATGCCCATGCAACTCGAGATAGTAACTGCGGAGCGCGTCCTCTTCCAGGGTGAGGTGGACACCGTCGTTGCGCCCGGCATCGAGGGCGAGCTGGGCATCCTGCCAAAGCACGCCGCGCTGATGACCGTGCTCCAGCCCGGGGAGCTCCGCTTCCGCACCGGCGACACGGAGGAGAACTTCGCCGTGACCGGCGGTTTCATCGACGTGCGCGGCGACCGTGTGTCCGTCCTTGCCGACGCGGCCGAGCGGGTGGACGAGATCGACCTCGCAAGGGCCGAGGAAGCCGTCGACCGCGCCCGTCAGCGCATCGCGGAGCGCCAGGAGGACGTGGACCTCGAACGGGCACTGCACTCGCTGCGCAGGGCGCAGGTGCGGCTCAACGTAACGCGCCGCCGCAGGGGCGCAGGCGTTCCGCAGCGGGAGCGCGGGGCCGGAGCCTGAAGGCTGTCCCCCTACTCCTCGCCCCCTGTGTCCTCTCCGTTGGCGTTCGGGTTCAGGTAGTACGTCATCGACTGTAGCGAGACGACGGGATCGACGTTCTGTATCCGCACCCCGTTCGGGACGATGGCGGACTTCGGCGCGTAGTTGAGGATCGCCTTCACGTCCGCCTCCACCAGCTGGTCGATCACGTCCTGCGCTACTGGCGCCGGAACGGCGACGATGGCGATCTTCGCGCCCTCCGCGTCGGCGACTTCGCGGAAGTTCGCGAAGTCGTGCACGAGCAGCCCGCCTACCATCTGCCCGATGACCTGGGAGTTAGAGTCGAACGCGCAGACGACGCGGAAGCCCTCCGGCTCGAACCCCGGGTAGCTGATGATGGACCTGCCGAGCCGCCCCACGCCCACGACCGCGACGTTCCACGTCTCGTCCAGGCCGAGGATGTGCCGCAGCTGCAGCAGCAGGTTGGGGATGCTGTAGCCGCGCCCCTGCTTGCCGAAGCGTCCGAAGTAGCTGAGGTCCTTGCGTATCTGCGCGGGTGTCGCCTGCAGGAACTCGCCGAGCTGCTGCGAACTGATGACCTCCAGCCCGATCTCCTGCAGGTGCGTCAGCGCGCGGAGGTACTGTGGGAGGCGTTCGACGACCACGCCCGGGACCTGGGGTTCGGTGGTCATGGAGCCCTGTCTCCTCGGATTGTGAAACGATTGTGAAACGATAGTAACGACGTTCACAATCGACCGTCAAGCAGAGGAAGACGCCGGGGATATTGATTCGAAGCTCTCATACCCCATACAGTTGGCGGTGCACCGGCGACCCTGGTTGGCGCGCGCCGGGGTTGCACCGATGCCGGGCGCGCAGGAGCAACCGGATGCCGGACAACCCTGGGTCGTTGCTGCTGTTCCTGGTCATTGCGGGCGTTCCCTTGCTGCTCGGCGTGACGGCATCCTGCCTGGCTATCCGGTGCTTTGAGCGGCTGACGGGCCACGCTCGATTCGACCCCTATGCGGACGATTACAGCATGCCGCCCGCCAACTGGCTCCGGCGGCCGCGCCCGGGCAGACGCAACACCTCCGTTCACGAGTGAGGCCCCGGTGAGGTCTGTAGTCGACTGACAACCCCCCGGCGTCAACGCAGGGTCCGCTTGGTCGAGTACGTTTCGGTCCGGTCTGCCAGCCGGAACCGAAGGGAGCGGACCGGGTCTGGAACGTCACCACTAGGTAATCGGAAATCGACTGAACGTCACACCTATGTCACTATGACCGCTGTAGACTCTCTGACCAGACCCGGGCGTCGTCGTGCATCGACGTCTACGACCGCTGCACCTGCTGCAAAGGAGCGACGGGTATGTGGCGGGCCAGGACCTCCTTGCCGGTTCGTGTGAGACCCTGATCGGCGATCACCGGGGTTGCACCAACCTGACCACGGACAGCAACGCTGCCCGGTGAAGAGACATTGATGCGTCACACGAACGACATCTCGCTTGTCCTGCTCTACGTGATCTGCGCGGCGTTGCTCGTCCTGGTGGTCGCCGGTTGGCGTGTGCTGTCGCGCCCCGGCGCGCCGGATAACCGGCTGCTCTTGCTGCTCAAGACGCACCGTTGGGAGGCGCTCCTGCTGCTCGGGCTACCGATCGCTGCGGGCGCGCTCGACACGGCCCTCACCGTAGGCGCGCTCGACACGAACTATGCGCCGCTCTGGGAGCACAAGCACTACGTCTGGCGGGTCCTCGTGCTGGCGGCACTGGTCGTGGCGTATCCCCGCGTGCGGCGGCAAGGCAGCGCGTTGCTGGTCCTGCTCTGGCAACTCCTCATGGTGCTGAAAGCGATCGGCCTCGCAATGACCGGCGTCCAGGACCTGTTGGGGTATGAGGGCGTCATCGTGAGCCACGAGGTGTACTACGGGGGAATCTTCGATCAGACCGTGCCCGCCAACGTCGTCTCGGTCACCGGCGTCCTGCGGGTGCTTCTGGTTGTCTGGTTCATGCGCCTGGCCTCACGCACCAGCCTGGGCCACGCGTTCCTGCTGCTCGGACTCTCGATGGCTGACCCGCACACTGCTCCCCAACTCTTGGCGGTGTTGGGCGTCTTGGATCCCTGGGAGTTCCCGTTCCCGCTCTATAACCTGATTACCGTCGGAGGCGGAGTCGCTGAGCTGTTCACCCAGGTGGGACTGAACATCCTGATGTTCTGGGTGCTCACGCGGCATGAGACGCTCGGTCCGAGATCTATGAGGTCAGCCGCCATCCTGCTGGTGGCGGCGGCGGTGCTGTTGCCTCTGGTTTCCTCGGCGCTCCTGATAAGCACTGTGGCTTTGTTGAGCTGGTTGTCCTTTGTTGGGGCACCCTTGTCCGCTGGCTGGACTACCTACGCCATCTACTCCGCCCGGCAGGTCGCTGAGGTACTGCTGGTGGCGCTGCTGGCCTACCTGGTGCGGGTGCGACGGCCTGCCGGCCCATCCGCAGGCCCCGGAGCACCCTCACCCTGACCCTCTCCCTGAGGGAGAGGGGAATAACCGGACGACCCCGAAGGGCGCGTTTCGGCGGACTTCGAAGGCCTAGAGCGTCAGCTCCAGGATGTAGAGGCCGCCCTTGAGCCGGTCCACCACGTACATGATGCCGTTCTCGTCCAGGTAGACGTCGTTGATGCCGTTGGACGGCGCGCCCTCCGGCACCGGTGGCACGAAGTAGGCCACCTCCTCCGGCCGGAAGGGGTCGCTCGTGTCGAACACCCGCACGCCGGCGTTGAAGAACGTGCCGTAGATCAGCGTGTCCGACTGCGAGCAGGTGGGGCCCGGCTGGTTCTCGTACACGTTGTGCGCGCCGAACCGTCCGCCGCGGTTGAAAAAGTCTTCGGTGTCCGGCATCGGGAACGTGCTGATGATGACCGGGTTGCTCTCCTCCCGGATGTCCATCATCCATACCAGCTTGGGGTGGTCCTCGCCGTTGTTCCGCACCGCCTCGTGCGTCACCACCATCAGGTCGCGGCTGAAGAGCGGCAGCGCCGTGTGGCAGAAACCGGGGAAAGGAGGTGCGACGTTGATGCTGCCGACCACGGACGGGCTCGCCTTGTCGGAGATGTCCAGGATGAACACACCCGAGTCCAGATAGCAGCAGTAGGCCCGGTCGGGGCGCTGGGGGTAGACGTTGGCATTGTGCAGCCGGTGGCCGGAGTCGATCAGGGGGTGCCGCCACATCGGCGGGACCTCGTCGCCCTCGCGGGTGCCCGGCACCCACCAGCGTCCGGCCTCCACCGGGTGCTCCGGGTCCCGTACGTCCACGATCATGTAGAACTGGTCGTCCGACTGGTTGCGCGGCTGGAAGTCGGCTGCGCCGGTGGAGAGGTGCGCGTATTCGCCGTCCACCCACCAGAGGCAGTGACAGCCGCGGGAGTACGGGCCTCCCAGGTCCATGAAGCCTATCCGTCGGGGCCCCTCATCCGCGTTGCTGATGTCGTAGACGCCCATCCCCGTACCCGGCTGACCCGGCTGCACGGACTGGTAGGCCACGAGCATCACGTCATCCACGATGGCGAGAGAGTTGGAGCGCAGGTGGGAGTACGGCAGCTCCGTTTGCACGACCAGCCTGGGGTTGGCGATATCCGTGACGTCGACGCTGGTGATGTCCTTCGGCGCGCTCTCGTGCGCCAGGTACAGGATGCGCCGGCCGTCGACGGTCACGTGGAGGTGCACTCCCTCGCCGATGTTGCCGAAGCCGTCCAGGTCGTGGTGGGAGATGAGCCGCATGTTGCGGATCTCCTGCGTCTGCGTCGCCATAGCGCCTCCTTCAGAGTGGCGTCATCCTGGTCCGTGACGTGCAAGTTAACAGCAAACCCGGCGGCACGCCACTACCAGCGCGAGCCATCGTTATTCCGAGCGCAGCGCAGCGGAGTCGAGGGATCTCTCGGGCCAACGCTGCACTGAGTCAAGCGCCCCCTGAGAGATGTTTCTACTCCGCCTCCGGCTTCGCTCAGCATGACAATAGGACGGACCCCACCTGCGCCTCCCACTGCTGGCGCATGCGACGGCGCGTGCTATAGTGGCGGGCATCCTCCTTCCGCGGGGTGCGGTCCCTTGTACATCGGCTCCTGCCGTCTCACTTTCCGCCTGCACGGCAACGACTCGCTCAAGGGCAAGCGACAGGTCTCCCGCTCGCTCATCGATCGCTTCCGCCAGCGCTACAACCTCGCAGCCGCGGAGGTCGATGCGATGGACGAGCACCAGCGGCTCGTCATCGGCATCGCCTGCGTCAGCAACGAGTACTCCCACGCCGAGGAGATGCTGGACAAGGCGGTCGCCTTCGCCGACAACCACCGCTCCGAGGCCGAGCTCGTCGATGTCGAACGCGGCATCGCCGTCGAGGACTGAGCCTTGGACGCACCACGGTTCGTTGAGCACCTGCGCACCGGCAGCCTCGCCGGGGAGATCGAGCACGTGCAGGAGATGGCGGAGCGCGGCGCCGCGCACGGCGCGCTCGCGCACGCGCTCGACCCGCGGCTCGAAGCGTCCCTGGCAGAGCGCAGCCTGCTGCCGCTCTACTCCCATCAGGCGCGGGCCGTCGACGCCGCGCTGAGCGGGCGGGACGTGGCGCTCGCCACCCCCACGGCGAGCGGTAAGAGCCTCTGCTACCACGTGCCGGTCGCGCAGGCGATGCTCACGGACCCGACGGCGCGCGCGCTCTACCTCTTCCCCACCAAGGCGCTCACGCAGGACCAGTTGCGCGGGCTGAAGGGCCTGCTGCCCCCGAAGCTGGCCGGTCGCGTCGCGATATTCGACGGCGACACGCCCACCGGGGAGCGGAGCGCGGTTCGGCGCACGGCGCAGGCCGTCTTCACGAACCCGGACATGCTGCACGTGGGCATGTTGCCGCACCACCGCACGTGGGCGCGGCTCTGGCAGTCGCTGCGCTACGTCGTCATCGACGAGATGCACGTCTACCGGGGCGTGTTCGGCTCGCACGTTGCCAACGTCCTGCGACGGCTGCGCAGGCTGTGCGCGCACTACGGCAGCGACCCCGTCTTCATCCTCTGCTCGGCCACCATTGCCAACCCCGGTGAATTGGCGGAGCGGCTCACCGGCAAGCCCGTGGAGGCGATCGAGGAGGACGGCGCCCCTCACGGCGCGAAGCACTTCGTATTCTGGAACCCGCCTGTTGACCCGGAAGGGATACGCATCCGCGCCGGGAGCACGTCGTCGGCACTGTTGGAGATGCTCGTCAAGCGGGACGCCCGGACGCTCGTGTTCGTCCGCACGCGCCGGCAGGCGGAGGGCGTCTGCCTGGACGTCCGCCGACGGCTCGCCCTCAACGACGCCGAGCTTGCGGAGCGCGTGCGCCCGTACCGCGGCTCGTATCTGCCGGAGGAGCGCCGCGCGGTGGAGCAGGGCATGCTGAACGGCGACCTGATGGGCGTCGTCGCGACGAACGCGCTGGAGCTCGGCATCGACATCGGCGGGCTCGATACGACCGTCCTCACCGGCTATCCGGGGAGCATCGCAAGCACGTGGCAGCAGGCCGGGCGCAGCGGCCGCACGCACGAGGGCGCGCTGAGCATCCTCGTCGCCCGCGACGACCCGCTGGACCAGTACCTCATGCGCCACCCGGACTTCGTCTTCGGACGCTCGCATGAGCACGCGCGCATCCGGCCGGACAACCCGTATGTGCTTGGCCCGCACCTGAAGGCTGCCGCGTACGAATTGCCGCTGCAACCGGAGGAGGGCGCGCTGTTCGGCAACGGCTTCGAGCCGCAGGTTGACACGCTCGCCGAGGAGGGGTCGCTGCTGGAGCGCAACGGCCGCTGGTTCATCGCGCCGTCGGTCGAGTACCCCGCGGGTGAGGTCAACATACGTTCCACGTCGCACGTCGACTATGTCGTCGTCGAGGCGCGGTCGGGGCGCGTGATGGAGCACGTCGACGAGTACTCGGCGTTCAGCCAGCTGCACCCCGGCGCGGTCTACCTCCACCTCGGCGAGTCGTACGTCGTCGAGGACCTCGACCTCGAGGCGCACGTCGCCTGGCTCTCGCGCAGCGAGCCCGCCTACTACACCGACGTCCACGAGCTGACCGACATCCGCATCGCGGAGAC
>JAPOOH010000430.1 GCA_026713505.1 Chloroflexota bacterium
AGACGATTGTCGGGAAGTCGATGAGGTCGAGTCCGGTCTGCACCAGCCGGGGGTGGCTTATCAGTATGTCCACTCCCTCTTTTACCCTGTCCGCCACCCACTTCTCCCTGCGGTTCGGGGCCACCGCGTCGGCCTTCATCACCGCCACCCGGAAGCCATGCCGGGTGAGGATGTCGTCCATCCGCCCGGTGATGTCCCTCGTTCCCGTGTGCGTCACGTAGACCAGCACCCGCCTTCCCTCCAGCCGCTCGGCGGCCACCAGGTCGATGAGCGCCTTCTCCTTCGGGTAGAGTTTTTCGTGAGACAGTGGAGGAACCTGGACTATTACATCGCCCGTCCTGGGGTCGAAGACCGTCTCTCCCTTTGTGCAGCCGTCCGGGTACGCTAAGAGTGTTTGCAGGTAGGTCGCCAGCAGCCGCTTGGAACCCTTCTTGAGTGCCTCCGCCAGTTGCTTCCTCAGTTCCTCGAACACGGTGTCGTATGCGCTGCGCTGGGAATATCCCGTCGAGTCATCCTCCGAGTCCATCAAGGACAGGAGGATCTGCTCCTCGTAGTCCGGCAGGCCGGAGGCGACGTCCGCCAGTCTGAGGAACACCGTATTTCCAATGATGTGGAACAGGGCGCTGGGCACCAACCCCGGCCTCTCGCGCACCGTCTTGCGGTACTTGCGTCGGCGGCTGTACCTGCCGTCCTCCACCGATTCGTTGTCGGGCTTGCCGATGGTGTGCTCCTCGAAGCCGTACCTCTTGATCCAACGGTGTTCGTCGGAGCGCTCGAACTCCGTCCTGATCTCGGGCGAGAAGCGGAAGAGCAGGTGGAAGATGGTCGAGGCATACCCTCCGAGAAGGGTTCCCGTCAGGCTGAGGGACTTGCCGCAGGCGTCGGCGAGGATGCCGGCGGCGATGCCCTGAGCGGAGCCGCGCCCCTTGAATTCGTGACACTCGTCTCCGATCAGCAGGTCGAAGAAGCCCCGCATGTGGTGCTTCACGTAATCGGCGAGCGGGTACCTCTTGGGGCCTGACTTGTCGGCTTGCCAGAGGGCGGCGCCGCAACTGGCGCAGACGCGCTTCCTTCGGTTGAGGTCGGCGTCTGTCAGAGGCACCCCGTCCTTGTCGACTATCTGTGCGGTGCATTCGGGGCAGCAAGGGACTCTGAACGGCTCGCCCGTCTCCTCATCTCGCACCAGCCTTCCCTTCGACACGGCCCACCGCTCGATGACGGCCGCCTTCCAGCGGTAGGAGAGCTTTGCTCTCTCCCTGCTCATGATGGCGAAGAGCGGGCCTGAGCCGATGGAGAGTCGGAGCCTCTCCAGGTCGGTTATGGATTCGACGATGACGGCCCGCGCGCCGGGCACCGTCTGCTCCACCTCCCGCTTCCACTTGGGCACCAGGTGCGGCGGGCCCAGCACCAGAATCCGCTGGAAGCCCGCCATGTGCGCCGCGGCGGCGGCGGTGAAGGTCTTTCCAGTCCCCATTTCTCCGACGACGGTGGTGCCCCGGTGGGCCCGCAGGGAGAGGGCCGCGCCCCTTATGGCGTCGGCCTGCGCTCCCAAGGGCTTGCGGAGCAGGCGAGGCAGCCTGCCGCCGTTCCCCGAGGGACGGTAGAGCGGCGGGGAGGACTCCACCACCCTCTGCGCGATCGCGTCTTTAAATGTGTCAATGAATCCTGCCAGGTTCATCGTGGTTTCTCCTCATTTCTCGAAGAGGCCCCACGGAACCCAGAGCGCCCGCCTCCGCCGTGAGCGGCCCGCAGGCCGCACCGGCGCGAGGCGCACCACGCCCACGAGAACTCCCCACGGGGGTGTTTTCTGTGAGAGGGTGCCTGGGCAAGAGCCCTGGCGGAGTGCCGTGAGGCACCCTCCGGTAGGTCTGTTCTCCTGGAATGTCATGCTTCTCCGGTTGGCGAGGTGCCGTCGTTCCCGCAGGGACGACAGGACTCTCGTGGTGCGGCTCGATTCGAACCGTCTACGCGGCTTGGGGAGCGGGCTGCCGTTCCTTCGCGGCAGACTCGCATCTGCCCCTCAAGTGGTAGGACCGCACGGGCGTGGAGACGGCCCTGCCGTCCACGATGTCCACCGAGGCAGTCTGCATGGCCGGTTCGCCTGGGAGAATCGTCAGCCCGCAACGGTTGCAGTCTTCGAGGGTCATGGTCATCTGCATTTTTCTTCTCCTTTCTTTATACAAGGGGTTTCGTCTCGTCCGAATGATGCGAGGCCCTGCCGTACCCGATAGAGGAAAAAGTAACCTCGTGGTGCGACTCAGGATGAGCCGTCTACGCCGCAATGTCGGTGATCTCGCCGTTGTCGAGATCGAGGGCCACTACGGTCGTCTTGAGCCGCTCGCGGTGGACCTCCTTCTGGGGGCTGTCCTCCACGAGAGTCATCTCTTTCGAGGTGCGGCCCTTCACCAGGATGCGTCGTCCGTCGGACTCCAGCGTAAGGTTGTCGAGGAAGCCCGCCGCGACCAGCATCGCCATGTGTCCCCTTCGCAGGGGCATCAAGGGCCGGGTGCGGTTGTCCCTCGCGGGCCAGAGGGTGTCGGTGATCTCCGTGCTGGCCCAAAGCCCAGTCCGCCGTGCTTCGGCAGCGGCTGCGACGGGATCGACTGTCCGGGTGGCGAACAGGATGTCGCCGCCCGGCGTGGTGGGAGGGCTGAACTCCGGGTAGGGGTAGGAGAGAAGAGGCTCCGGCTCCCCGAACGCCCACTCCAGCACTCTCTTCTCGGCGTGCTGTTCGGGAACGGGGTCCGTCTTGCGGTACCCAAACAGCACGACCTGGTCGAAGACCTCGCGCTCGGGGTCCGGGAATGCCCAGCACCGCATCCTGCCGTAGTGCGTCGACAGGTAGCGCGCCGAGACCGCGAGGCGCTGGCGGGGCACGATGAATACCAGCAGGCCGCCGTCGGCCAGATACCTCGTAGTTTGCGTCAGGAAGGCATGTTCCGTCCGCTTGTCCGCCGAGTCAAAGTCATACGGCGGGTTCAGGAGCAGCAGACCGAAGGCCCCGTTCGCTATCGACGTGGCGAAAAGAACGAAGGGCAGTGCGTGGGCGAGGGGGGCCGCCGCGTCGCCCCGCGCGC
>JAPOOH010000596.1 GCA_026713505.1 Chloroflexota bacterium
GACTGGACGGACGCGAAGGAGCGGTAGCCGGAGTCGGCCCGCTCCAGCTCCTGCATGACGAGGCCGTAGGCAACAGGGCCAAGTCCCGCGCAGCCATAGCCTTCCAGATGCGCGCCGAACAGGCCGAGCTCGCCCATGCGCGGGACCAGTTCCAGCGGGAACGTGCCCTCGCGAAAGTGCGGGACAACGGCGGGCAGCGCCTCTGCTTCGACGAAGTCCCGGACGGTATCCCGTACCTGGCGCTCGTCATCGGTGAGTTGAGATTCGATATCCAGAAGGTCTATACCACGGTATGGCTGCATACGGAACCCTCTTCTTGCGTGCTGGCGGGGATTGTAGCAAGCGGCCGGTTTCATGAGGCATCGTGGTCATTCCGTCCAAAAAGAAGGCCCTCCGGTGACCGGAGGGCCTCTTCGTTTGTCTCAGTGACCAGTGCGGCTATTCAGGACAGTGGCTGGGAAAAGCCTGCTCCGCCTTTGTAGCCGCCAAGTCGGCGGTCGCCTCGGCGATCTGCCTGTCGAGCTCGGCTTCGAACGCGGGGTAGAAAGCGGTGGCAAGCGCCCACGCTGCGTCGGAGACGTTGACCGGTTTCTCGCCCAAGCCCTGCTCGCGGTCAGCCTGGAGCACCGCGAGGTCCCCTTCCATCTCAGCGACGTCTTCCGCGATAGCAACACGGTCACTCACGCGGCAAAAGGCCAACGGCATGGTGGTGATGGCACCAAGCGTGCCGGGGTCGACCACGCTGAGGGTCCGCATGCGCTCGACGTTTCCGTCGCCGGGGCCGATGCCGGAGCGCTGTCGGGTGAAGCGCCCGAGCGTCCAGACGGTTGTCCACGCGCCCTGCTCGTTGGCGACGATCGTGTTGGTGTCGCTCGTGTTGGTCACGTAGTTAGTGATGTCGGAAGGCGTCCCGGGGCCGTCGTTGATGAGGAGGATGACCTCCTGGCCCGGAGCGAAACCGGCGCCCCAGATGCGGACAGTCTCGCCGGACGAGCGGGACCCCAACTGGTGGTTGACGATGACGTCTTCCGCGACGACGGCCTCCACCCCCGTGATGTGGCTGTCAGCAGACGCCCGAGGGGAGAAGAGGGAGTTTCCAGCCACCAGGCCGAAGAGCAGTCCCATGCCGATAAGCGCGAGAACCACGGCCCGGGGGTGAGTTGCGAATGTCTTAGTCACGATTACCTCCTGTGGACCTTAGGCTTACGCCGAGCAGAAGCCAGGGACTTCCGCGGGTTCTGCGCCTTCTTCAAGATCTTCATTGCGCGTCAGGTCGCAGAGCGCGATCGGCGCACTGGCGAGGAAACTGTAAGTGCCCTTGTCCACGGCCCACATGCTGGCCATACGCTCTGTTCCGACGTTGTTGCGAGTGAAGCGGCCGAGCCGCCACTTGGTCGCGAAGGCGCCATCGTCGTTCACGATGAGCGGCCAGACGCTGCCCGCGCCGTCACGGTAACGGCCGGGGTCGCAGTTACCTTCGTTGTCCCAGCGGCAAGCACTGATCACGTAGAGCGCGCCCTGGAAGTCCGCTACGAGGAGTTCCACCTCGATGCCCGGAGTGAACCCAGAGCCGTAGATCCAGACTTCCTCGGGGGAGCGGCTCGCCCCAGTGTCGAAGTCGACCTCGGTGTGAGAGAGCACGATGCTCTCCCCTCCGGTCACGTGGCTGTCCGCGCTTGCGCCCGGACCTGTCGTCAGTGCGATGGCGAGCAGCAAGCCCACCGTGAAGAGGCCGGCGGTCAGCAAGACCGCGGTCCCTTTCGTTACTGTTTTGGTAGCGCCTGTCACTGGATCCTCCTACTTAGCGATTCTTCAATGGGTAGGGGTCAGGCCGAGCAGTGGTCCGGGACATCGCCCTCGCCACGGCCGCTGATGTTGCAAAGCGCCAGCGGGGCGGCTGCCAGCGGGTCAAACGATTCCGCGTCGACGGCCCAGACGGACTCCATGCCCTCGCCGCCAACACCCGTACGAGTGAAGCGACCGAACGTCCACTCGAACCCGAACGCACCTTCGTCGTTGGTCACCACATCGACGCCCGAAAGAGCGCCAACATCCGTGGCAACGCC
>JAPOOH010000431.1 GCA_026713505.1 Chloroflexota bacterium
AGGGACCCGGCCGCCGCGAGGCTGGTCCTGGACGCCGCACCGACCGCGGCGTACTGTTCGCGGAGCAGTTCCTGCGCCTTGAGGGACCACGGCATTAGTTCGCTGTCCAGGACCACCCAGTCGGACCCCAGTTCGTCCCAGAGACCGGCTTCCGAAATACCCCTGCGGACGTGCTCCAGGAACTCCGACTCCAGATCGCTGTCCTCGAAGAACCTTCGTCCTGTCCGCGTGTAGCAGACGCCGCCACCCTCCCCGGAGATGCCGAACCGACGCTCTATGGCCGCTGCGTCTTTCCCGACAACGACGACAGCCCTTGAACCCATGTGTTTCTCCTGGCAGACCACGCTGGAAACGCCGCTGTTACGGAAGTAGCCGAACACCTCGGCCGGGTGCTCCAACAGGCCGGGAAGTCCCGATGTTTCGCATGGGGATATGGTGGGCGGAAGGGAGACCAGCCACTGGGGGTCCAGGGCAAACCGGCTCATCACCTCCAGTGCCGCCGCCGCGTTCTCTTCCCGCACCGTAACGTTGCCGCGGAGCTGCGTCGAGACGACACGCTTGCCGATCACGTCGTCTGTGTCGAGGATGTGCGCCAAGCGAGTTTCTGGTGGGGCGGACGCCTCTTCCGACTGAGCGGCCCTGGCAAGGGGTCTCACCGGATCGTAGTAGACCCTGGCCGCCGGAACCGACACGAGTTCCCTTTCGGGATACCTAAGTGCGGTCAGCTTGCCGCCGAATACGCAGCCGGTATCGATGTTGATGGTACGGTTTAGCCAGGCTGGTTCCTCGACCGCGGTGTGGCCATACACGACCATGGCTCTCCCACGATAGTCGGCGGCCCAGTTGGCGCGTATCGGGAATCCGAATTCGTCCGTCTCTCCGGTGGTCTCTCCGTACAGGCAGAAGTCGCGGACACGGGCGGACGCGCGGCCCTGGTACTCCGCCTTTATCCCCGCGTGCGCCACCACCAGGTTCCCGTCGTCGAGTACATAGTGGCTTATCAGCCCATCCAGGAACTGTGTTACATGTTGTTGAAACTCCGGCGACTCCATTTCCAACTGCGCGAGGGTCTCCGCAAGTCCGTGGGATACCTGCACATTCCTGCCCCGGAGCTTGCGAACAAGCTTGGACTCGTGATTGCCCGCCACGCAGAGCGCTGCTCCGTCCGCCGTCATGGACATTACGAGCCTCAACACATCGGCGACGCCCGGGCCGCGGTCAACCAGGTCGCCGACGAATACGGCCCTGCGCCCCTGTGGGTGGGTTACGGAGAACCCGGTTTCTCCGGAAGCGTCGGCGCGGGACCCCAGCCGATAGCCCAGGCGTTCCAGGAGTATGGCGAGCTCATCGAAACACCCGTGTACGTCGCCGATGATGTCGAAAGGCCCACGCTCCCGGCGCAGGTCGGTCCACATTGGCGCCCGTTCGATGGTGACCGCCTCTGCCTCCTCGGGAGAGTTGAGCACGAACACGTGCCGGAAGCCCTCGCGTTTCAACCTGCGCAGAGACCGCTTTAGCTGTTGGACCTGCCGGCGCACGACGCGACGACCGAACGACCTGTCGGGTCGCTCCCTGTTCCGGGCCAGGCACAGGGATTCAGGCATGTTCAGTACGATCGCCACCGCCAGGCAGTCGTGCTCCCTGGCAAGGCCCACCAGAGGCTTTCGCGCCTCGGGCTGCACGCTGGTGGCGTCGACGACTGTAAGACGCCCGGCCTGGAGCCGTTTGGCCGCGATGAAGTTGAGCAGCTCAAAGGCCTCCGGCGTCGCGGACTGGTCGTTCGCATCGTCCGCGACCATCGCCCTGCACGCGTCCGAGGAGATAACTTCCGTGGGCCTGAAGTGCCGGGAGGCGAAGTGGGACTTCCCTGAGCCCGAGGGGCCGACGAGCGCGACGAGACACAGCTCTGGAATCGTGATCTTCATCGGGTGAAGACAGCCATCTGGGTCGGCGCTCCATGGACGCGGTGGACGGGGCCGATGTCCTGGAAACGCACGACGCAGTCGCGGCGGTCGGCGACCCGGCTCGACCAGTCCTGGAACTCCTCCCGCGTCCATTCGAAGCGGTGGTCCCCGTGCCTGTACGCTCCGGCCGGCAGCCCGTCGAACAGCGCGTTGTACTCGGCGTTTGGCGTCGTGATGATGAGGGTATCGGGCTGAGCCGTCCCGAACACCGCCTCCTCGAAGGCGTCGAGCCGTGTGGAGTCTATGTGTTCGATCACCTCCATCGCCACCGCGGCGTCGTGACCCGAGAGACGTCTGTCCGTGTAGGTAAGGGACCCATGCAATAGGGTCACCCGTTCCCGCTGCTTCGCCGGCAGCCTGTCGAGACGCAGACGCCTTCGCGCCGTTTCCAACGCCCGATGCGAGACGTCGAGACCGGTTATCGACCTGATCGCAGATTCCTCGAGCATTCTGCCGATCAGTCTCCCCTCGCCACATCCCAGGTCGAGCACTTTGGAAGCGCCAACCTCGCGGAGCATGGCCAGCACTGCCTGTGCGCGCAGTTCGCCCAGTCGAAGGGGGGCCTCCAGTCGCTCCTCCTCCTGTTCGTAGCGTGTATCAGTGGCTCCCGGATCGGCCGGCCTGGAGTCGAGCAGTTGGACTAGAGCCCGGTCGACGAGACTTCGCTGATGTTTCAGGTATCGCTCGGATATGAGGGTCCGCATCGGGTGGCTGTTCAACCAACCCTCGCCGTGGCGCAGAAGCTTTGCCACCTCATCGTCGCCGACCCAGTAATGCTTGTCGTCGTCGAGAACGGGCAGAAGCACGTACAGATGGGCGAGCAGGTCCCTAAGACGAGTCTCCGCCGCGAGGCGCACGCTGAAGTATGGGCTTGCGCCCCATTCGGGGAAACGCTCGTCCAGCCGGTGCGCCTCGATCTCAACGCCATAGCCGAGCGACTCGAACAATTTCCTGACGAGGTCGGCTCCTTCGCGGGAGGGAACCGCGGGGATATGGGCTTCCAGCGGTATGGCGGTCGCTGCCAGTTCCGGTCGTTCCCTGCTCCTCCCTGCGAGCGCGCTGCCGAATACCGTGGAAAGCGCCACGCTCAGGTGTGACGAGGCAACGTAGGGACGGTCGTTCACGTACTGCCCAAGCCAGTCCCCGGCGCCAGAACCCCCGGGCTTCGTCCGGATAAGACCCACCGGATCGATGTGCAGTAAAAGCGCGACCGTGCAGCGAACGCTATCGGCCTCAGGGTAGAAGACATCGGCCCGACCAAACGGCAGGTCGAACGACTGGAATCTACTCGGGTTCTTGTGAACCAGGTACCCAAGGTCCGTCGCAGGCTGGTGGGTCGTGGAAATGGTGAGCAGCATAGAGAAAATCTTAGGACAGACTGCGCCATGCTTTCAAGTTCAGGACGTCCTCGTCGTCCATAACGCCTGTCAGGTCGTTTCGGGATCATGACGACACGAATGAGCGGGCCGGGGTCTGTCACTTGGCCTGCTCTCGTGCCACCATGGGTCTGACGCCGCCTCCCGCTAATGGGTGGGAAACACCTGGAGCCGTCTGATTGCCTGCTATGCTGGAATCTGGCATAGTGGCAGGAAGTCTCA